>JARRJW010000176.1:5773-6783 GCA_037388785.1 Gammaproteobacteria bacterium | reverse complement strand
ACATCTTCCCCGGCCAATGGTGATTTAGTCTTCAATAGTGACGGTACTTTTATTTTTACACCAGATGAAGGTTATGAAGGTGAAGTGGCTTTTGGTTATGAAATCGTCGATGCCGATGGTGATACAGACCCAGCCACAGTAACTATCAATGTTACTCAGCCAGAAATCCCTGAAGAACCCGGTCCTGATCTGGTTTTACCCGAGGTTATTCCTCAGCCTGTAGCGGCCTTGGATTTTTCAAAGGTTACCGGTCTTTCCCATGAAACCATGACATTGAGTTTCATAGTAACAAATGCAGCGGGTGATGAAGTGAGTGAAGGTCACGCCATTTTTTATGCCGAAGATAATAGTGGTAACCGTGATTTTGATTGGACTATTGATTCTGGTGAAACTCTGGATGATGGTGATTACTCTGTTACTTTTACCAGGGTAACGGGTGACAATGCTGTGATTCATAATCCTGTTTTCTTTGGATCTGAATTGCTTTCAGACGGAAGTGAAGTTCATCATATTCATGTTCACGATCCTCATAACGAGGGATGGACTGAGAGCTTTGATTTCACCTTAACTGAAGATGTTACTGTCAGTGATTCAGTGATTATCGGCAGTGCTGCAGATGAAGACCTGGCCGGTACATCGGCAGATAACATTATCTTCCCGGGTGCCGGTGACGATAATATTTCCGGTGGAGAGGGTGCCGATACCTTTGTCTGGAATCAGGGGGATACCGGTGAAGATACGGTTTATGACTTTAGTCTGGATGAAAGTGACCGACTGAATATTGCTGACTTGTTATCTGATGAAAATGTCACAGCTGAGACGATTCATGATTATGTTCAGGCGGTTAGCAGTGGTGATGATCTGGTGTTAACGATTGATCCAGCCGGTGATGTTCTGTCCGGCGGCGAATACGAGATCATCCTGGTAGGTGCCGCAGACCTTGAAAGCCAGTCTTTGGTTGATTTATTAAATCAGCTTCAGGGTACCGAGGTTTTGTAAAAGAAGTTGTT
>JARRJW010000176.1:0-5691 GCA_037388785.1 Gammaproteobacteria bacterium | reverse complement strand
GTTTGTTTGTGCGTTAATTTTGGGCGCTTTGGTTTTATCCGGTTGTATGTCCTCTCAAGAAAAATCCTCCAGTTACTCTGATGCTTCTTCTAAAGACCTGGCTGATTACACGGTTAAGCGCAACAATTTTTATGGCTTCGAGTTTTTGCAGAAGCCTGACGCCATTCCTGCTAATGCAGCAGTGCAAATCGATCCTATTACCAATGGCAAAAAATACATTTTTGCTGATTCAGGCAACGTCTTCAGCGTGATTACCGCCTATGTGAATGATGGCAAACTGACCCGGTTGACGCTAGGTAAATCGCATGCCAGTGCATCTGAAGCGGATAAGTTCTGGCACCTGATTTTGGATAAGGCAGAAGATGCTTATCCCAAAGGTACGTTAGTCAATAGTGGTATTGGCGCTTATATCCGTTTTGAAAATTCACCAGCTGAGTGGAAAGAAAAATACAGTGCATTCAAAAAAAGACGTCCAATGGAAAACTTCAATCTTGCCTATCATGAACACTTGAAGTCCATCGCTTTTGATTTGTTTGCGGGCAAAGATCGGAAAATCTTTGTGACTGTAGATTATGTGACTGCGGCCTATCAGAAAAAGCGCACATCGAAAACAAACCATATGGAACAAAAACTGAAAAGCCTTTAAAGGAATTTAAGTTCCAAAATGAAATTGTGAACTGGTTCACAAAAATGAAATCATTTAGCTATATGCTATATCCTTGATTTTTCTGGTTATTTTATGATAAGAATATTAGCGATTGTTAAATTTTTTGTAAAATCTTAACTAATAAGCTTAAATTACTGGTTGATAAGTAAATTTTTGTACAGTACTGTTCAAAAATATAAAAATAAACTTTAATTTTAAGGATTAATGCGGGCGGGGAAACCACATGTTTAAGAAAAAACTGGTTGGTGTTTTAGTGGCATCAACATTCACATTTGCATCAGTTGTGCAATCGGCCGATTTGAATTCGGTATTAACCCAGGCATTATCTCAGGATCCGGATGTACTTGAGGCGGCTAACGTCAGGATGTCTCGAATTCAGCAAATCGATCAGGCTAAAGCCGGTTACAAGCCGACATTAGATTTAAATGCAGGTTATGGTTACGAATACACCGATAGCCCTAGTACCAGGGAAAGGCTTAATCCTCCAATTGAGAAGAGGTGAGTTTGGACTTGTTCTGCGCCAGACGTTGTTTGACGGCAAATACACCGATAACGATGTTGCTTTACAGGAGGCGAGAACTGATTCTGCGACCAGTCGCCTGTATGCTATTGCTGATGATATCTCGCTGGATATCGTTAAAGCTTACCTGGATGTTATTTATCAACGAGAAGTATTAATGCTTTCTGAAGAAAATCTTCAGGTTCATCAACGTATTCAGGACCAGATTCGCTTGCGTAGTGATGCTGGTGTCGGTCGTCGAGCCGATCTCGATCAGATCAATGCTCGTGTCGCCCTGGTTGAAGCTAACCTGATTGCTTCCAAGGTCAATGTTCAGGATGCTATTACCACATATAAGCGTCGTACCGGTGTTGAGCCAGAAGAAATTCTTGAGCCAGTGCCTTCCGTAAAGGAAAGTCTGCCAGCTGAAGTTGAAGAGGCGATTGAGCTTGGTAAAGGTGAAAACCAGGTTTTGAGGCAGGCCGGCTTTGATATTGAAGCGGCTAATGCGGCTAATCGTGCGGCAGGTTCTAATGATTATCCGTTTATCTATCTGGAAGTCACTGGAAACCTGAATAATGATCTGGATGGTACTGATGGTCATTACAACGACGCCACGGCTATGCTGAAAATGCAGTATAACCTTTACAACGGTGGTCGTGACCAGGCCAAGAAAAAGCAAACTGCTTACCAGATTCAAGAGGCTTCTGAAATTCGCAACCGTACGGTTCGCCAGATTGAAGAAGAAATTCGCTTGGCATGGGCAGCATTACAAGCCACTGAGATGCAGTTAGAACAATTGCAGAAACAGGTCGAATTCAGTATTGCAACTCGCGAAGCTTACTCGAAGCAGTTCAATATTGGTCAGCGTACTTTGCTTGACTTGTTGAATACTGACAACGAGCTCTATGATGCGAAGGTATCTTTAGCAGGTGCCAAGTCAGATAACCTGTACGCTCAGTATCGTATTCTTGCGGCAATGGGTAAATTGACCAATACCATGAATATCGATCTGACAGCTTTAAATGATATTCCATTGAAAGAATCTGAAGAATAAATGATTTAACTTTATTCTCTGTATAAAAGGGGTAATAATCCTGGATTATTGCCCCTTTTTTGTTGGTGCCTTGCTTCAACATAAATAAGATCAATCCTGCGAACTATGCAAAAAGAACAGCTCGAATTCCCACGCGCTGAAAATCTCTGGCAGTCTTTTTCACAAGACCATGAAGCCGAAATAGTCGATAAAATCTCAAAAATTCCTGGCCTGTTGCAGGTTTGGGAGGCAAGCGACTACGTTTATCAGCAATCCAGCCGTCATCCGCAAATACTAATCGAGTTGAATGAAACTAAGTTGCTTGAACGGCAATTTGCGCCGGGACAAATGCGGCAGCTGCTTTTGGAGGGTCTGTCGGATATTGATGATGAAAATCAATTATCGATCAGGCTGAGAGCTTTTAGGCGGCAGCAGATGGTGCGAATCATATGTCGTGACTTAACTCGTCAGGCCGAATTAAATGAAACCCTGGAAGACCTGTCAGAGTTAGCTGATGTCTGTGTTGATGAAGCGGTAAAATTTCTGTTCAAGCGTGCAATAGAAAAATCGGGTATGCCGCGTGACCACGAAGGGAATGCTCAGGAACTGATTGTTATTGGTATGGGTAAACTCGGTGCGCGTGAGCTCAACCTGTCATCGGATATTGACCTGATATTCTGTTATCCCGAACGGGGACAAACGGATGGTCGACGTTCTTTAGATAACGAGCAGTTTTTCACGCGTTTGGCCAGGCAGGTTATCAAGGTGATTGGCGAAAATACTGCCGAAGGCTTTGTGTTTCGTGTCGATACCCGTTTACGGCCTTTTGGTGATTCAGGGCCGTTGAGTATTCCACTGACTTTTCTTGAGGACTATCTGCAGCGTCAGGCGCGTAACTGGGAACGTTATGCCATGGTCAAGGCGCGTGTGATATCTGGTTCCAGGCAGGCTGTAGAGGCGTTTCAGGCACTTATTAAGCCTTTTGTCTACAGGCGATACCTTGACTACAGTGCGATTGAATCGATTCGCGATATGAAAAAACTCATCGTCAATGAAATGCATAATCGCGGTATGGATGCCAATATTAAGTTGGGTCGTGGCGGGATTCGTGAAATTGAGTTCATTGCCCAGGCTTTCCAGTTGATCCGTGGAGGGCGAGATCCGGATTTACAGATCAGACCGGTGCAACTGGTGCTAAAAAAACTGGCTGAAAAAGATATATTGCCCCAGCATGAAGTCTCAGAATTGTTGTCGGCTTATGAATTTTTGCGTTTGACGGAAAATCGTTTGCAGGCCTGGAAAGATCAGCAAACCCATATTTTGCCTGATGACGCTGCAGCGATGCAGCGCCTGGCGATTTCCATGGGTTTTGAATCCGATGAAATGTTTTTGGATGCGCTTGAGAAGCATCGTAGTCATGTGCATGGCTATTTTGAATTATTATTTACTGCTCCCCAGGCCGATGAAAATGAAAAAAATGCTTTCAATGAAATTTGGCAGGAAGGTATTTCCCAGGAAGCGGCGATCAATCGGTTGGACCTGGCCGGGTTTGAGTCGTCTGATGAAATCTGGTCAATCCTGCATGGCTTCCGGGAGTCCAGGGCATTTCGCAGTCTCGGGGTTAATGGGCGTCGACGTATTGATCAGCTAATGCCGTTGCTGCTTGAGGCAGTGGCAGCCTCGAAACAGGCCGATGTCATTCTGCAAAGACTGATGCCTTTTCTGGAAAGTATCTGTCGAAGAACAGCTTACCTGGCCTTAATGGTAGAAAACCCACTGGTTTTATCACAATTGATCCTGTTAGTGCGCGAAAGTGCCTGGATTGCTGAGCAGATGGTGCGCCATCCGATTCTTCTTGATGAGCTAATTGATCCGCGTCGCCTGTATTCGCCTTTGAAGCAACAAGCTCTGGAAGAGGAGTTGCAGATTTCACTGGATGCGGTTAATGGTGATGAGGAGCAGACTATGGAGCGCTTGCGATTATTTGTTCAGGCAAACATGCTCAGGGTGGCTGCTGCCGATGTCACCGGGGTTATTCCTGTCGAAGTGGTAAGTGATTATCTGACCGATATTGCTGAAGTGACAACGGCGGCTGTCTATCGTATTGCGCTGGACTTTATGCAAATAAAACACGGTTTGCCGCAGTCGACAGTCGGGTCGGAATCCGGGTTTGCAGTGATCGGATACGGTAAAGTGGGTGGCTGGGAACTGGGGTACAGTTCAGATCTTGACCTGGTTTTCCTTAACGACAGTCAGAAACACTCGGCCATGACGGACGGTGAAAAGCCCATAGCTAACGATGTGTTTTACGCCCGTCTCGGACAACGCATGATTCACCAGTTTACAACACGCATGTCTTCCGGGCAGTTATATGAAATTGATATGCGGCTTCGCCCAAACGGTAAAGCCGGTCTTTTGGTGACTTCGCTCAAGTCTTTTGAAAAGTACCTGCGTGAAGAGGCCTGGACATGGGAGCATCAGGCCCTGGTAAGAGCCCGTGCCATAGCCGGGGATGCGGTGACCATGGCTGGTTTTCAGGAAATCCGAAAAAATATTCTGTGCCTGAAACGCGATGTACCAATGTTACAGCGGGAAGTTCGGGAAATGCGCGAAAAAATGCGCGAATCGCTCGACAACAGCGATGAGTATCAGTTTGATATCAAGCAAGGCGTTGGCGGTATCGCAGATATTGAATTTATGGTTCAATATGCCGTTCTGAGGTGGGCGTGTGATTTTCCTGAATTGACAGAATGGAGTGACAATGCCCGAATACTGGAAGTGCTTGCCCGTCAGGCGTTATTGCCCAATGACCTGGCGAAACAGTTGCTCAAGGCCTATCGTGCCTACCGGGCTGAATACCACAGGCGTGCGCTTCAACAGGAAAAAGGGCTCGTGAGCCGGGAATTTTTTGATTCCGAACGCAAACGGGTAACCGGGGCATGGCAAATGTTGATGTTGAATTCAACATCTTAAGTCGAAGTGATTAAGCAGGAGAGAACGATGCAGACAATGTCCGATAGGGATGGACTGATCTGGATGGATGGTGAAATGGTCGATTGGCGCGAAGCCAAGACCCATGTGCTGACCCATACATTGCACTATGGCATGGGAGTGTTTGAAGGTGTTCGGGCCTACCACGCTGACAACGGAACAGCGATTTTCAGATTGAAAGAGCACACAGACCGGTTATTTGATTCTGCACATATTCTGGGTATGGAAATACCTTTTGATAAAGACACTATCAACGAAGCGCAACTGGCTGCAGTGCGAGAAAACAAGCTTGATTCGGCCTACATAAGGCCAATGTGTTTTTACGGTTCGGAAGGCATGGGTTTGCGTGCTGATAACCTCGGCGTGCACGTCATCGTTGCTGCCTGGAACTGGGGGGCCTATTTAGGTGAGGAGCAACTGCAAAAAGGTATTCGCATTCATGTCTCATCTTTTACCCGGCATCATGTGAATATTACCATGTGCCGAGCAAAGGCGAAT
>JARRJW010000175.1:0-4548 GCA_037388785.1 Gammaproteobacteria bacterium | reverse complement strand
TCATCGCCCCAGCTCGATTCAATTCTGAATGACAGACCCGCCGCATTAGCCTCTATTGCGCTTGCCTTAATCCAGGCATCAACCCGGCTTTGTTCAACTACATCTATCCCATAAGCAACGAGACGCAAGGGCGTGTTGGCAAGTTCGCCAATCAGCTTGGTGCCAAGCTCATCATTGGCATTGATTATTGCGGCATTAAGACTACTCATCCTGAACAGCCGGGACTTAGCCTGAGCATAATCATCCATGGTGCCGTGATAATCGAGATGATCCCGGCTGAAGTTGGTCAGAACGGCAAGATCAAAATCAATATCAGCAACCCGACTCTGTTTTAACGCATGCGAGGATACTTCCATGGCAACAGCTTCTGCACCCTGTTCACGCATATCAAAAAGGAACGACTGCAAAGAAACCGGATCAAGCGTGGTATGGGTTGTTGGCTGCAACTCACCGATAAAACCATTGCCAACCGTACCGAGTACTGCGACCTTCCTGATGTGGGTAAAAGCCTGCGCAATAAACTGACTGCAGCTGGTTTTACCATTAGTTCCAGTAATACCAATAACCGGAAAGTCACGACTGGGATGCCGATAAAAACGACCGGCAATTTTACTGGCAAACTCTGTTAATTCGGTTACTGCAATAACCGGACAGTCAATACGTTGACCCAACTGCAGAATTTTTTCCGGCAGCCACTGTGCGGTGATTTCAGCCAGAATCACCGCAGCGCCCTGATCAGCTGCCTGCTCGGCAAAATCCAGCCCGTGTGAACGGTGACCCGCACAGGCCATGAAAACATAACTATCAGCCACTTTGCGACTGTCCATGGCTATGCCCTGCAAAGCCATTTCCGGTAAGTCACCAATGTAGTCCAGGCCCTTTAACAGTTCCGCAAGGTAAATGCCTTTTGACTGCACAGCAGGCATCATTGCAATCCTCCTGCCGCTACCTGGACACCATCAACCTGAACACCATCTATCGGCTCGGGTGCAATATTCAAAAGACGCATACCACCGGCCATGACCTCGGAAAAAACCGGGGCAGCCACATCACCACCGTAGAACTTGCCCGCTGAAGGCTCATCAACCACAATAGCCATTGCCAGGCGCGGATCATTAACCGGACCAACACCTGCAAATACCGCCCGGTAACGGTCATCCGCATAACCTTCCGCACTGTATTTTTTTACGGTACCGGTTTTACCTGCCATGCGATATCCGGGTACTGCAGCCTGGGGGGCTGTACCATCGATTGATACAACCGACTCCAGCATATTCAGGACCGTATCAGCAGTTTCTTCACTCATGACACGACGCTCTGTCGTGGTATTGTCATCCTTAAAGAAAGTTGCCTGGCGATAGACGCCACCATTACCGAGAACCGCATAAGCCTGCGCTAGCTGTAGAGTATTGACGGATATACCATATCCAAACGACAAGGTTGCCTGATCAATTTTTGCCCAACGGTTGTAGTTATTAACATGGCCACCAGTTTCACCTGGAAAGCCCAGCGCCACACCACTGCCAAAACCCAGATTGCTGATAAAGGCATACAATTCTTCAGGCGCCATCTTCAACGAGATTTTGCTGGCACCCACGTTACTGGATTTCTTCAGCAGGGTTTCAAGGTCAATCTCACCATTATTATTATGATCTCTGACAATGTCCCGACCGATACTGAAATAACCTGGTGAGGTATCGATGCGACTGTCTTTTTTAACCACTCCCGACTCCAGCCCGGCAGCGACAATTAAAGGCTTCATGGTTGAACCCGGTTCAAACGCATCGGTAACTGCACGATTTCTCAAACGTCCATGCTTATTGCTGCGATTGCCATTGGGGTTGTAACCGGGCTGGTTAACCATCGCCAATATTTCACCGGTTTTGACATCAATAACAACGGCCGATGCCGACCGGGCCTTGTGCTTGAGCTTGATTTTTTTAAGTTCGCGGTAAGCCAGGAACTGCAACCTGGAATCAAGGCTCAGCGTAATGTTTTTACCTGCACGTGGCGGCGCGATCTGTTCAATATCATTAACTACGCGACGCTTGCCATCGCGAACAACATATTTCTTGCCATGCTCACCTTCAAGCGACTCATTGAATACCAACTCCAACCCTTCCTGTCCCTCATCATCGATATTGGTAAAGCCGATAATATGAGAAAAAATTTCGCCACTTGGGTAATAACGACGGTATTCACGCTGCAACCCAAACGTATTGACACCCTGCTCTTTGGAAAGCTTCAATACTTTTTCAGCAATCTCGGGGCGAACGCGTCTTTTCACATAAACAAACGCCCGCTTGTTGTAACGAGCCTGCAGGCTGCGTAAATCCTCAACGTCCATATCAAGCACTTTCGCCAGGGGCTGAAGGGAACGTACATCAGACGGCATAGCCCTCGGATTCATCCAGACAGAATCTACCGGCGTACTGACAGCCAGTATTTCACCACGACGATCCTGAATCATGCCGCGGTAAGCCGGCATTTTTACGACACTCAAATGTCGACGCTTGCCTTCATTCTGCAGGAAGTCGGTTTCAAACACCTGACGACCAACAGCCGAGACCACCAGCGAGACAGAGGCCAGCGCAAACACAGCCATCAAAAACCAGCGACGGTAACGGTAATCCACGGGCAGATTCTGCTCTTGCAGGTAACGCTTCTGTCTTTTGTGTCGGTCGTTACGTTTCATTTCCGTCCAATCACCACGATATTCTCAACACGCGGCATCTGCATGCTGAGCTTTTCGGTTGCAATATCCTCTACACGACTATGTTCTGCCCAGGTGGCCAGCTCGATCTGCAAACGACTCCAGTCGACCACCAGTTCATCTCTTTCCACCCGCAGCTTTTCCATCTCGGTAAACAATTTTCTTGATTCGTATTTCATGTAGGTTACGGCAAAGCCTGAAACCAGCACCGCCAGAATCAAAACAGCCAGAACAATCACTTGCCCTGGCATTGCAAACTGAAATATTTCCCGGCCTATCACAGCTTTTCCGCAATCCGCATCACCGCACTCCTGGCCCTGGGATTTATTGACAACTCCTGCTCTCCCGCAAAAACCGCTTTACCTACAAGTTTCATTACCGCGTTTGACTGCTCAAACTGCACCGGCAGACCCGCGGGCAATCTATCGCCACGGGACTGGTCACGCATAAAGCGTTTAACAATTCTGTCTTCGAGCGAATGAAAACTGATCACAACCAGCCTGCCACCGGAAGCTAACAAATCCAGCGCCTGCCCCAGCACCTGCTGCAATTCTTCAAGCTCATGATTAATCTTGATACGAATAGCCTGGAAACTGCGCGTGGCCGGATGCTTGTGTTTTTCGTGTTTGGGGATAGCTGAAGAAACCACTTCAGCCAGTTGACGCGTTGTTGCAAAAGGCAGGGTCAGGCGCGCCTCAACGATTGCCCTGGCAATACGTCTGGAAAAACGCTCCTCCCCGTATTCTTTTAGCACGTTTGCTATCTCCCCCTCTTCAGCCCTATTAATCCATTCAGCGGCTGTTTCCCCGTTGTTGTCATCCATTCTCATATCCAGGGGCCCATCCTGGTTGAAACTAAACCCCCGGCTGGCATCATCAAGCTGCGGTGATGAAACCCCCAAATCCAGCAAAATTCCGTTCACTTTTCCCTGTTGACCCGCTTCAGCAACCAACTCAGCCATTCCCAGAAATGAACCCTGCTGAATCCTAAAGCGTTGATCCTGCTCAGCCAGTATTTCGCCGGCCTCAATCGCTCGCGCGTCCTTGTCCATTGCCAGCAGACAACCATCACTGCCTAGCCGCTTTAAAATCTCCCTGCTATGACCACCGCGTCCAAAGGTGCCATCCACATAACACCCGGATGACTCAATCTTCAGCGCATCGACTGCCTCCTGCAGTAAAACCGTTTGATGCGAAAAATTTTCCGTCATGAATTACAAAACCAGGTTTTGTAATTCTTCCGACATCTCCGAACTTTCATCCCTGGCCTGCTCGATCCAGTTGTCACGACTGTCAGTCCACTGCGATTCATCCCAGATCTCCAGCTTGGTGCCCTGGCCAACCATGGCAACATGCTTGTTGAGACCGGATTTCTCGCGTAAATCAACCGGAAGTAAAATTCGACCCTGGGAGTCCATCTCAACATCATGCGCACTGCCCAGTACCAGGCGACGCAAACCGGCTGCCGCGCCTTTGACACTCGGCAACTTCATCAGCTTGCGCTCAACTTCAAACCATTCGTCTTCGGGGTAAAGCCACAGACAGTGGCCCTGAGGGTCAAGCGTCACAACCAGACGTCCACCTGAATTTTCACGCAGGCGATCACGGTGCCTTGCAGGAATCTGCAAACGCCCCTTCGCATCCAGGTTGAGATTGTTAACGCCTCGAAACAAGAATTCCCCCTTTATCTGGCAAAAAATCCCTTTTGCACCACTTTCCCCCACTTAATATGTAATATTAGGTATTACTCCCCCCATGTGTCAAGGTTGAAGTCAGAATAATTTCATTTTTTTCAAGCACTTACAGAGCGTTTTCGATAGCATTTCACAACCGGAC
>JARRJW010000174.1:0-4610 GCA_037388785.1 Gammaproteobacteria bacterium | reverse complement strand
CTGGAATGGGGAGGGGACGGTATTCGAATCAACTCCCTGCATCCGGATGCTGTCTTTGATACTGCTATCTGGACTGACGATGTGCTGCAATCCAGGGCAGAGCACTATGGAATGACGGTAGAAGCTTATAAAACCAAGAACATTTTAAAAACCGAAATAACATCCTCAGATGTTGCTGCTCTGGCAACTGCCATGTGTAGTCCACTGTTTTCTAAAACCACCGCTGCACAGGTACCGGTTGATGGTGGTAATGACAGGGTTATTTAACATCATCACTGTGGTTGTCAGGATCAACTGCATCTTCCATGGCCTGGGCTGAGGCTGTAATAGCACCGCTGGTCAGGACAGGAGCGGCATCCAGGTTTTCAGCATTCATCATTTCAGCTATGCGCTGAAGCGACGACAGTAGTTGGGTTTGTTCCCAGTCCTTGAGTTCATTTAGTCGTGATTCAAAACTTTCCTGTAACAGTGGCACCGACCCATGAATAATGGCTTCGCCTTCGGGGGTGGCAGTCAGCAGTATTTTTCTCTTGTCATTATCATCCCGAAGCTTTGTGAGTAATTGCCGGTTTTCCAGGCGTTTGACCACGTCAGTCACTGTTGCCTGGCTTAGACTGATACGCTTGGCAAGTTCACTGCCGGTTATTCTATCACTTCGAACAATTTCCTTGAGCATCAGCGCCTGTGGCCCCGTCAGGCCATGACTTTGAATCAAGTTTCGAGAGTGCTGGTCAATTGCCCGGATAACACGTCGCAGGGCAACCAGGATATCTTCGGTAATCTGATTATTGTTATGCATTTCGTAAATTAAGCTGATTTATATCTAATTACCTTAAATACTAAGGTAATTAAGATGATTTTTTTATAAAAACTGTTTAGTATACTAAGCAAGTAACTAAGAATGTATTCACAGGACTTAACAGGCCAAGCGACTAAATTCAGTTCAAATGGATTCTCCATACAGGCTCTTATTTTTCTTAGTGTTGATGATGCCATCGGTATTGCTAGCGGCCGAAAACATCAATCTTCACAGTTCCACATCCCAAAGCAGCGATGGCAGCTTTAACCTTTCCTGGACCCTGCCCGAAAACAAACAAATACAACTGCAACATTCACTTCCAAACCAATCTGATTATACAACTATTTATCAGGGTAGTGATTCTGCCAGTGTGATTACCGGCCTGTCTGACGGGCAATACCGTTATCGGGCACGGTGGGTTAATGCTGAAAAAGATTTTTCCGACTGGACAGATCCTTTGACTGTAACAGTTAAGCATCATTCCCTTTTTAAAGCTTTTGGTTTTTTTCTTGTAGGCGCCGTTGTGTTTCTCGGAATCTTGATGCTGATCGTGTTTGCAAGCCGGTCAGGCAGATCAGGAGCTGGATCATGACCGCAGCTGATTTACGCGTTGATTTTGAAAGACTGAAAAACGATATTGAAACGCTTTCAAAAATAGGCCGTTCAGAAGACCTGGGTATTTATCGCATGGCATTTACTGATGGTGATATGCAGGCCAGAAAATGGTTGAAATCAC
Organism: Gammaproteobacteria bacterium; assembly: GCA_037388785.1. GTDB lineage: Bacteria > Pseudomonadota > Gammaproteobacteria > Chromatiales > Chromatiaceae > JABDQZ01. Next base: position 3,075 of record JARRJW010000174.1, on the reverse strand, counting down.
GGATAGCAGATGCCGGTTTGACCTTTTACCAGGACGGTGCTGCCAACATTCATGGTCGACTGAACTGGTCTGACGAGTTACCCAGTGTCATGACAGGTTCGCACATGGACACGGTCCCTGGCGCTGGTCATCTCGATGGCGCCCTCGGCGTTATGTGTGGCCTGGAAGCCATGCGTATACTTAAAGAATATGCACCTGACCTCATTTATCCGCTTGAATTTGTTGCGTTCAGTGATGAAGAGGGTACTTTTAATGGCATGTTTGGTTCCCAGGCACTGACTGGAGATATTTCGCCGGAATGGATTCATTCGGCCAAGAACCTTGAAGGGCTGTCCCTGGTTGATGCCATGAAGCAGCATGGTCTGGATGCCATGCAGGCACTTTCTGCTCGCCGCTCGCCGGACAGTATCAAGTCATTCATCGAACTGCATATTGAACAGGGCCCGCTTCTGGATGCCAAGCAGGTCACTATTGGTATTGTTGAGGGTATCTGTGGTTTACAGCGCTGGGATATCAGCTTTCTGGGTATGGCCAACCATGCCGGTACAACACCAATGAATATGCGTCAGGATGCGTTTCAGGGTCTAGCCGAATTTTCCGGTGAAATAGACCGGGTACTTGAAGAACATGGTGGTCCCCAGAGCGTCGCCACGATTGGCCGCGTAGAACTGATGCCCGGCGCTGCCAATGTAATACCAGGAGAAGCTCGCTTTTCTCTGGAATTCCGTGATGTTGATAAAGACTGTCTGCTCGAGCTTGCCGATGCATTTCGTTTAACGCTTTCAACTATAGCCAGGCGCCGCCAGTTGATGTTCGAATTCCGGGTTATCAGTGATATACAGCCAGTCGCCTGTAACGATAAGTTGTTGTCAGTAATTGCAGAGACAGCGGAGCAATTGAATATGCCGGCCATTACCATGCCAAGTGGTGCTGCACACGATACTCAGAAGCTCGCCAAAATTACTGATGCTGCGATGATTTTTGTACCAAGCAAAGCCGGTAGAAGTCATTCTGCTGCTGAATGGACAAGTTGGGATGATATCGAAGCTGGTGCTAATGTATTGCTGAACACTTTGTATAAACTTGCGAGCAGGAAAAACTGATGGGTAAAGACATTACTCAAAGCTATCTGAATATCGATCCGTTAAAGCAGACCTACAGGGAAAATATCGTTGATACACCGGGGCAAATACAATCCCTGGAAAAACATAACACCGCATTGCTCTGTATAGATATGCAATACCTGGATGCTGCACGAGGTTACGGTGTTTTTGCGGATGCGGTCTCTTCGGGGTTGCCGCCAAAATCCCAGGACTATTACTTTGACCGCCTTGCCAACCTGGTATTTCCCAATGTGAACCAGCTGCAGGAAGCCTTCAGATCGCATCGTCTCGAGGTGATTCACACCCGTATTCAATCTTTGACTAAGGATGGACGTGATCGTGGCCCCGGACATAAACGCCTGGGTCTTCATGCAGCACCCGGCTCCAAGGAAGCGGAATTTATTCCTGAAGTTGCGCCCATGGGTGATGAAATTGTTGTTAATAAAACTGCTTCAGGTGTATTTAATTCCACTAACCTCGAATACATCTTGCGTAATATGAACATTACCGGGTTATTTGTTGTTGGCGTTTATTCAAATGAATGCGTAAGCACCGCAATTCGCGATGCCTGTGATCTCGGTTTTCATGTGACGTTGATTTCTGATGCGGTGGCAACGGTTACCCCTGAACTGGAGAACGCTACTATTACCACGATGAAGGATCGTTATGCGCGTGTCATGTCGACCGAAGAAGCCGTTGAAGAAATTCAGAGCATGTTCATATGAATAAAGATGCCATCCTGCAAGCTGAAACCGGCTGGCTGATATTGGCATTGTTCAGTATTCTCTGGATAGCGCTGGGCTGGTGGCTGGGAAGAAAGGCCAAGGGGCTTGAAGGTTTCATGCTGGCTGGAAGGCGAGTTGGGCTGGCACTGGGCACGGCAACCGCAATGGCAACCTGGGTGACCAGTAACACTACGATGGCTGCTCCTCAACTGGCTTTGCAGATGGGTATCTGGGGAATGGTGGGCTACTCGCTGGGTTCCATCGGACTGATTCTTTTCGCGCCCCTTGCCAAGCGTATTCGAGAATTAATGCCGCACGGATTTACCAGTGGAGACTTCATACGTCTGCGTTACGGCAACACTGCCTGGCGGGTCTTTCTGGGGATATCGCTTTTTTACGCTTTTGGCTGGCTGGTGAGTCTGGGTATGGCAGGTGGTGTACTGATCAATGCGTTGACCGGCATTGATTACCATCTTGGTATGACGGTGATTCTTGCTGTCTGTGTCAGCTATACCCTGCTGGGTGGATTACGAGCTGTCATTGGTACCGATTTCATACAAACCATTCTGATATTGACCGGACTGGTTATTCTCGCCGTTCTTGCAATAACCCAGGTTGGTGTCGAAAACATGCACAGCGCGGTGCTTGAAGAAAGACCAGAACTGCTGAACCTGCTTTTCCCCGCCGCCATTATGTTTCTTTTTAATAACCTGCTGTTCGGTGTTGGTGAGATATTTCATTCGAATGTCTGGTGGAGCAGGGCATTTGCTTTTCGCGAGGGCGTTGGTTTCAAGGCCTACCTGATTGCCGGGTTATTCTGGACACCCGTGCCGATTGTGGCTGGTTTCCTGGCATTGTCAGTGCCTGCCCTGAATGTCAATGTGCCGGCTGCTGACATGGTCGGACCACTAGTCGCTGCAGAACTGTTGGGAGTAGGCGGTGCTGTGCTGGTTTTTATTATTGTGTTTTCGGCATTAGCCTCAAGTCTTGACTCATTGCTTGCTGCAACTTCCGATCTGGTTTTGACAGATATTTACAAAGGTCATTTATTCCCAAGGGCAACTGAAGAACAGTTAGCCAAGGCGGCACGCTGGGTGATTCTTGGTATAGGACTGTTTACCTGGTTGCTTTGTTGGCCTCGCCTGACAACATTGGCTGAATTGCTTTACCTGACTGGTGCCTTCGTCGCCAGTACTATCTGGCCGGTAGCTGCTGGATTGTTCTGGAAGAAAACCAATCCGGTTGGT
>JARRJW010000173.1:0-4618 GCA_037388785.1 Gammaproteobacteria bacterium | reverse complement strand
AAAAAAACCGCCAGAGCAACTAAAATGCCCTCTGACACAATCAAGTTCAATTCACTTTGCAGCCATTCAATCACTTCATGCCCTATTTTTTTCAGCCCACTATTATTGATCAATAGCAATATGCTCTCGATTAATCGCAAAAGTTGCTGTTATATCGGTGTTCAGTATATTTTAAAGCATATGCCAGCAATCTACAGAAATTAGACGGACAAATAAATATCAATTCCATTGATACAGGAAAACCGGTAACCATGGCATCTTCAGATCTATTTTTTGGCGAAAACAGCAAGGAAAGTTTTTTACAGCAACTACCTGATCTGCTGGTTTCAGCCAGGCAAACCTGGAATAAAATTTCTCAGGATCAGTGGTCTGATGTATCTCTGGCTAAACTGTATGACCTAATTACTGACATCACCAGCATTTCATCGTTACATGATATCGAAGATACACATGCACAATCTCATGCCATCCAGGAATACCTGAACATTTTTTTAAACAATGGTTCGTCCCCTTCAAAATATCAGATCGAAGATATCAACAATCTGTTTGATAAACTTGATGACGCACAAAAATTCAACCAGATCACTCTGATGCAAGAAATGGGCAAGGACTTTCCGGTATTACTCTACAGCAATCAAGGCAATGTGCTTCCCCGCATTGAAGAAAAACTCATCGAACTCGATATCAAACCAATCCTTACTCACTCAATTGATAACTTTGTTGAAAATATCAAACTCAATGAACCAAAGGGTATTTTGATTGAAACCAATGAAATTTCAGACCTTGAAGAGCTAACGCGTCTATTCGGTAACAATGAAGAACACATTCTTGATGAAACACCCATCATCATGATCAGTAGTGAAGGCAATATACAGTTACGTCTTGCAGCAATGCGATCTGGCATTAACCGTTATTTTTGCGAACCGGAAGATGACGCTCAGATAATTGATGAAATCAAATTATTGTTCAAACCAAAACTTGATACAGCCAGCAAGGTATTGATTATTGAAGATGATGTCACCCAGGCTGAATTTGCCTCTTCCATATTGACCAAGGCTGGCATGGAAACACATGTGGTTACTCATCCATTAAAAGTCATGGACAGCCTGATGTCATTCCGGCCAGATATTATCCTGATGGATATTTACATGCCTGATGCCAATGGGCTCGAACTTACCTCCATAATCCGTGACGACCTTCGTTACCAGGCGACACCGATCGTATTTTTATCAGGTGAAACCGATCAGGAAAAACAGCTGAATGCACTATTACTTGGCGCTGATGATTTCATCATGAAACCAATTCGCCCAAAAGTACTTATCGCAACGGTACAAAACCGCATTAAGAGGACGCAGGAACTAATTCATGCTATCAAGCTGGAGTGTGCTGAATCTAAACACTCAAAAACTGGTGACGAATTACTCATCAAACCTAGGGCGCTCGGAGAGAGTTATGAAACCGAGGATGAGTCCGAATTTAATGGACAGCCATTATCAGAAACCGAAACATTGGAAACGACTATTCAGAAGGTGATAAATGCTGGAAACATTAAATATTTCTACCAGCCAATTCTTTGTATTGGTGGCGTATCCAGCGACAACTATTCAATTATCGTAAAACTTCAACATGAAAAACAGAAAATTGGCTGGTTTGCAGCGCAAAAATCTATCGAAGATAACGCTGTAATTAAAAACATGGATCATCAAATCACCAAACAGGCTATAGAGGCGATAGTCAAATTAAAGTCCGAGGATAAAGCAGGCTATATATTTTTTCCTCAATCCTTCTATGCCATCCAGCATAACCTGACAACTGACTGGCTTAAAGAAAAACTCAAGACCTCACAGATCCCTGGAACCGGGCTGGTTGTCGAGTTGCGTTTTTCTACTCTGGTTTCTGTCGTCAAAGAAGCGAAGGTTTATATCAAAAACCTGAAATCGCTTGGCTGCAAAGTCTGTATTTCTGAATTTCCGGCCAAAAAAGCTGCCTTTAAAATTCTGCAGTATGTCAAAGCCGACTTCATCAAAGTATCAAGCAGACTGCTCGAAACGGATACCAGTGTCATTAACACATTTGTTAACCAGGCACATAAGTTTAAGTCTCATGTCATAGTGCCGAATATTTCCGACCCACAGAAAATCAATCTGCACTGGACAACAGTGGCCGACTATCTACAGGGTGAGTTTATTTCTCCAGAAGGAGAAAACATGAACTTCAACTTCAGCCAGGCAGCAATGTAATCAGACTATTGGGCTTCTGCTTCGGCCTGTTCATCATCTTGATGTGAGTTTATTGGCCAGGAACTGATTACAGCCTGTACCACAGTAGCCAGCGGAATCGCAAAAAACACACCCCAGAAACCCCAAAGGCCGCCAAAAAGTAGAATGGCAACAACAATAGCGACCGGGTGCAGATCAACCACTTCAGAAAACAGCATCGGCACGATGACATTACCATCAAGTGCCTGAATAACACCGTAGGCTACTGACAACCATATAAAATCAGAACTCCAGCCCCACTGGAACCAGGCAATCAGCAGTACCGGAATGGTTACAACTGCGGCACCAATATAGGGAATGATCACCGACAACCCGACCAGCACTGAAAGCAACATCGCGTACTGAAGGTCAAAGAGTGTGAAGGTAACCAGGGACATCGACCAGACGATAATAATTTCCCAGAATTTGCCGCGTACATAATTGGCAATCTGTCGGTCTACATCATTCCATACCTGGTTGGCAAAACCTCTTTCGCGGGGCAAGAACTGAATGAACCAATCGGTAATCATCTGTTTGTCTTTCAAAAAGAAAAACACCAGCAATGGCATAAGAACCAGGTAAATCATAATGGTAATAATGCCAACAACTGACGACAGCGACAGGCTAACAATATTTTGGCCAAAGTCGGTAATTTCCTGACGTAATACCAGGAAAATATCCTGAATATGTTCCGGTGAAATGTAATCCGGATATTTGTCAGGCAACTGCATCAGGGCTTTTTGTCCTTGTGAAACTATATCGGGCAGTTGATTGGCCAGTTGAGATATCTGCCGCGTCAGGGAAGGAATCAGCCCAAACATGACCATAGTAACAAACAGCATAAATGCGATAAAAACCAGGGTAACCGCTATAAGACGCGGAATACCTCGTCGCTCCAGTAAACCGACTATACCTTCGAGCAGGTAGGCAATGACCGCACTGGCCAGAACCGGCATTAACAAGTCGCCAACGGTCAGAATCATGACAAATGCGGCGATCAGAAAAACCGTCAGAAATACAATCTGCGGGTCAGAAAAAGTCTTTTTAAACCATTGGGTTAGAACGTACATAGGCTTTGTCAGTCTTGATTGTTAAAACGTTCAAGATGAATTTCATATTGCCGGGTAAACATTATCTCCAGGTCATCAATCACTTCAGAAGCTGGACGACCTTTGAGAATATGCTCACTCATCAGGTCAGATGTCTGGTGCAGCATTTCATCTTTGCTAAGCATAGCGTAGGTTTTGGAAAGACGCTTTATTGCTGCCACAACCGTTTCCTGCTCAGGGCGGGGAATGCTCAGCGGCTCCTGAACAAGGTCTGCAGATAATAAATCAGGATCTCGAGTCTTATCGTGATCTTTCTGAAGCAGGAATTCAGCAAAATCCATTAGCTGTTGCTGTCTTTCGCTGTCAAGTTGCCTAAAAAGCTTAAGCAGGCGGTGTTGTTTGGGATCGCCTGCACCCGGAAATGAAGGAATCACGGCTTACTTGGAATGCTCTTTGAAATCCTGACAGTACATTTGAGCAAAATCCAATAGTTCCTCCATGACCCTCAATCTGAATTTTTGCTTGGGATGCACAAATGAGAATGGCCTTTGCAGCGGAGGATCGAGATTGACAGCGATGAGCGTGCCCAGTCGCAGTTCTTTCTGAATCGTTGCCCTGGAAACAATGGAAACTCCCATACCGGCTTCAACGGCTCCTTTAACAGCCTCGGGACTGCCCAGTTCCATCGCAATCTTAAGATCACAGGCAGTCTCCTGGTTATCCATATAATCTCCGATAACCTCGCGGGTTCCAGACCCCTCCTCCCGACAAATGAAAGGAAACTGGGTTAATTCCTCAAAAGAAACAATTTTTTGTTCGGCCAGTTCATGTCCGGGCGGCAGGATGGCAACGAGATGATCCACGCGACAGACGTCAACCACCAGGTTTTTATTGGAAACCTTGGCTTCAACAACTCCCAGGTCAATTGTGTTGTTCTCGACCATCGCAACAACACCTTCTGAGTTGGAGACCTTCAGATGAATAGCGACATCAGGATATTTGGATTTGAAATCACCCAGTAACGCCGGCAGCATATATTCAGCGATGGTAGTACTGGCACCAATCGTCAGTGCGCCACTGATTTCACCGGTCATTTCCTTGACGGCATTTTCCATCTGGGAATACAGGTCAAAAATTTTGCCCGAGAAGTCATAAACACGTTGACCGGCGTCAGTAAGGCTGATGCGGTTATGGGTACGATCAAACAAACGCGTATTGAACTGTTCTTCAAGCTGTCGTACCTGAAACGTTACCGCTGGTTGCGTCATGTGAAGCGTTTCAGCAGCCTTGGTAAAACTTAGCAAACGTGCA
>JARRJW010000172.1:0-4627 GCA_037388785.1 Gammaproteobacteria bacterium | reverse complement strand
AAGACAAAGATACTGGCAACCGGATTTACAAGCTCATTAATGAAGAGTATCAGCGCTGTTGTAAACAGATTCTTGATATATCCGGCAATGAGAAACTGATAGCGGACAACCCGGTTCTGCAAATGTCTTTAATCAGGCGCGACCCATACCTGGACCCACTCAACCATATCCAGTTATCGCTGTTAAAACGTACACGTAATAACGATATTACCGAACAGGAAAGAGCCAGCTGGTTCACCCCTCTTCTGCGTTCCATTAATGCCATCGCTGCGGGCATGCGCAATACCGGCTGACGCACCAAAATAACACCCTACCTAAAACAGCGCACCAATATAGTGCGCTGTTTCCATATTTTATCGCTTAACTGATTGATTTCTTGTGCATTAACACTTGGTATGCAGATTGCTAAATATGAGTCTGGTATGTTTGACCGGCACCAAAAAGATTCAGACATACCCGTTTAGGATTATCGACAGTTTCGGTTCAACGAAGAGGCAATTAAATATGGACATTTTTTTCGCTTTAATCGCCATTCTTGGTATGAGTTTGGGTATGGTGATGATCATGACAGGCATTGGATTCCTGAAATCCGGCTTAAAGCAAACAAAGCCGGTTCCCGAAATGGTTAATAAGAAAAAATTTAATAAACGAATGTGAAACGTCATGGCATTGCACAATGGCATTTGTAAGCACTTAACTCGCTGAAAGATAAACTCAATGAAGCTAACACCTTTTCATCTTCACCTGGAAGAACTCCACAAACAATTTCTTGAACTCAAAGACGGCAACGTTGCCGATTACATTCCTGAACTGGCAAAAGTCAATCCGGATCATTTTGGCATCGTTATCGTGACTGTTGATGGCCATGTCTACCAGGTTGGTGATAGCCGGGTTGAGTTCAGTATTCAGTCAATCTCAAAAGCCTTCACTTACGGTATAGCGCTCGAAGACAATGACCTGGAAACCGTTGAATCCAAGGTTGATGTTGAGCCCTCCGGTGAGGCATTTAACTCCATCAGCCTGGAACCTGACACCGGCCGACCCAGGAACCCGATGATCAATGCTGGCGCCATAGCCACCAGTGGCCTGGTAGCGGGTAACACTGGAGAGGAAAAAATTAATCGCATACTGGAGGTATTTGAAAAATACACCGGACGCAAACTTAATGTTGATCTGCAGATTTATGAATCGGAAAAAACAACCGGGCACCGCAACAGGGCAATTTCACATCTTTTGAGGAATTACGACATTCTCAATGGCGATCCGGAAGAAGTACTTGATGTCTACTTCAGGCAATGTTCCATCAACGTGACCTGCCGCGACCTGGCCCTGATGGGTGCAACATTGGCCAACGATGGTGTTAACCCGATTACTGGCATTAGGGCACTGGATTCAAAGAAAATACCCAATGTGCTTGGTGTAATGGCCTCGTGCGGCATGTATGACTATTCGGGCAACTGGATATACCGGGTCGGCATGCCAGCCAAAAGTGGTGTCGGTGGCGGTATTGTTGCCGTGCTTCCCGGCCAACTCGGTTTAGCCGTTTTTTCACCCCGACTGGATGAAAAGGGAAACAGTGTGCGTGGCCTGGCTGTTTGTGAAACCGTATCACAAACCTTCGACCTGCATATGCTGCATTCAACCCGCACCACCACCTCTTCGACAATCAGGCGCAACTATGATGGCAGCATAGTCAGATCAAAAATTTTGCGCGATGGACCTGCCCAGGAAATACTTGACCAATATGGCCATGGCATCAGAGTGCTGGACCTGGCCGGCGATATGCAGTTTGTTTCAGCTGAATTGGTAATGCATGAAATCATGGCCAGGGAAAAACTGCCTACTCATGTCATTCTTAATTTCAAGCACGTTTCTTCAATCAACCATGCTGCCGTTCAGCAGTTATGTGACCTTGCCGTTACCCTGCACAACGAAGGCTGTCAGCTCATTTTTATCGAAATTCCTAAAAGCTTCGGCTTGACCAGCAAATTCAAATCCATGTTATCGGATGAATCTTTCTGGCCACAAATGGGATTCGATGATATCGACCATGCACTTGAGAGTTGTGAAAACGATATACTGGAAAGTTACGACTGGGAATCATCAATTATCAACCAAAAAGGCCAGCCCTCATCACAACCGATACTTTCTGACATGACCACGGAAGAACTGGCATTCATTTCCAGTCTAATGGAAAGCAAGGTTTTCGAAGAAAATGAGATAATATGCAAAGAAGGTGAACCTGCTGATAAAGTCTTTTTTGTAGAAGAAGGCCAGGTCAGTGTCTGGGTTAATATCATTGTGTCAGTCAGCAAGAAAAAGAAAAAGCGCATCAATGTAGTTGGAGAGGGGTTTGCCTTTAGCGAAGGGGCTTTACTCGGTGCCGAAAGCCGCATCGCCGATATTATTGCTGATCAGAAATCTATTATTTCCTGGTTCGAAACCGGCAAACTGTTTGACAATGACTCAGCGATCGCCCTAAATATACAGAAAAAATTATATAAAAACCTTGCCATTCAGACTTTCCATAAGCTGGAACTTAGCAACAAGGAAATAAAAAGCCTCATGCAGTAATCTGCATGGCACTCGGGAAAAACCATGAAAATAGTTACGCTGTCCGAAAACGGCCATACAATCAAATTATCGCTGGCTGGTCGCCTGGATATGGTAGGCAATCAGATATTCGAAATGGAACTGCCCACCCTGCTTTCGCCGGAAAACCAATCTGTTATTCTGGATATTTCAGAATTGGAATTTATTGCCTCAATCGGATTAAGGTCGCTGGTTTCCAAGGCGAAGGAACTTGCTAAAAATGATCGCGAACTCATCCTGTGCAACCCGAAAGACCTGGTAAAAGATATTTTAACGACATCCGGCCTTAACCATATAATCAAAATTCTGGATACCTGCGAGATCTAGACTATATAGAGTTACTAGCAAACAGGTAAAAATATGAAACACGTTTTAATCGTAGACGATAACAAGTCTGACCGGTTCCTTATTGGGGCATTTATCCAAAAACTGGGTCATGTGGTTCATGATATTGCCGATGGTATTCACGTATCAGAAACTTTGAATAAGTTCAGGCCCGATCTTGTTATTCTTGACCTGTACATGCCAATTAAAGAAGGCATCGAAACTCTGACGGAACTGCAGGAAACAGCCCCTGAAATTCCGGTAATTGTCATGTCATGCGATGGCGACATTTACAGGGATCAGCTCTTGTCACTCGGAGCCAGGCACTGTATCCAGAAACCTTTTGAAGCTTCAGAGTTTAACAACATCATCAATGAGATTCTGAAATAATCCCGCCGTCCACCTCTTAAGCTACGCCTCGCAGGGTGGCTGCCTGGTTTCTTTCAGGTACGCGGTTGCCGGGCAGTTTCTTCAGCAACAAAGAAGTAGCGCTCATTTTCAACGGCTTTCTGATACCCATAAGCTCAAGAATGGTCGGGGCAACATTTGACAGACCACCAGAGGATGACAGTTGCCAATTATCTTCATCAAGAATCATGCAAGGTACCGGGTAAGTTGTATGCTGTGTGTGCGGTTCTCCGGTAAAGGGGTCTACCATTTCCTCACAGTTGCCATGATCAGCGGTTAACACCACCGAGTAACCGGCAGTCTCACAGGCATTCAATACGCGACTGACCTCGGCATCAAGCGTTTCAACCGCCTCAATCACAGCATGTCGTTTGGCCGTATGCCCTACCATATCGCCATTGGCAAAATTAACCACAATAAAGCCATATACACCTTTGCTGATTGCCCCAACGACCGCATCAGCGACCTCTCCGGCACTCATCGAAGGTTTAAGGTCATAAGTGGCTACCTTGGGTGAAGGTACCAATAAATGTTTCTCTCCCTGGTGAGTAGAGGTGCGTCCTCCATTAAAGAAATAAGTGACATGCGCATATTTTTCAGTTTCAGCACAATGAAACTGGGACAGCCCATACTGGCTTAACGTCTGAGCCAGCGTGACCTCTGGTTTTTCCGGCGCAAACGCATAAGGAAAAGGCATTTTGGCATCGTAAGGCATCATGCAGGTTAGACTGACAAGCCCCTCATCACCACGATCAAAACCTTCAAACTGATCAAACGCCAGAGCAGCTGACAATTGCTGTGGACGATCTTTCCTGAAATTGAAGAAAATCACCGCATCATCTTCCAGCATGGGTTCGTAGGTCGATAGCAGGATAGGCCTGATAAATTCATCCGTATCGCCAGCTGAATAAGCCGACTTGATAGCCGTTTCAGCACACTGGCCTTTTTCGCCTTTACCCAGGCGCAATGCCCGCCACGCCAATTCCGTGCGGTCCCAGCGTTTATCTCTGTCCATCGCATAATAGCGGCCAATAATACTGGCAATGGCACCGCCACTTTCATGCAGTTGCTTTTCAATTTCGGGAAGATAAAACAAAGCCGACTGTGGCAGAGTATCGCGGCCATCAGTGATGACGTGCAGCAAAGGACGAACACCATTCTGCCGACACATTTCGATCAATGCCTGAAGATGGTCCAATTGGCTGTGAACACCACCATCGGAAACCAGGCCAATCAAATGAACCGGTCTCTGTTTGGATTTGGCATGTTCAATCGATGAGAGAAAAGCCTCGTTTCGATAAAA
>JARRJW010000171.1:0-5602 GCA_037388785.1 Gammaproteobacteria bacterium | reverse complement strand
CATTCTCGGTTGGAAAGAGTACGAGATGGAAGTGGTTCGGGATAAAAACGATAACTGTATTATCATCTGCTCGATTGAAAACTTTGACCCGATGGGCGTCCATACCGGTGATTCAATTACCGTAGCACCTGCGCAAACACTGACTGACAAAGAATATCAGATCATGCGTGATGCCTCGCTGGCTGTTCTGCGTGAAATTGGTGTTGAAACCGGTGGTTCGAACGTGCAGTTTGCGATCAATCCGGACAATGGTCGGATGATCATTATTGAAATGAATCCGCGGGTATCACGTTCTTCGGCACTGGCTTCCAAGGCGACAGGCTTTCCGATTGCAAAAATCGCTGCCAAGTTAGCGGTGGGTTTCACGCTTGATGAACTCTCGAATGATATTACCGGTGGCGTTACGCCCGATGGCCATTGGCAGGACCTTCCAGGAGTCCTTCCAGAAAGCATTGCGTGGCCTGGAAATTGGGAAACATGGTCTTTGTAATCATATTGACCTTGATATAGAAGGTGCAGAAAAGACTATTGCCAATGAACTGCGCCAACCCGGTTCGGATAGCGTCTGGTATCTTGCAGATGCATTCCGTTCGGGTATGACCATGGGTGAAATCCATGAGATTACCAAAATTGACCCCTGGTTCCTGATTCAAATCGAGGACTTGATCAAAGAAGAAGAAATGCTCAAAGCTGATGGCTTTGAGGGTTTTACAGCTGATCGTATGTTCGCATTGAAGCGTAAAGGTTTCTCTGACCGACGAATCGCGGATCTTCTGCAAACGGATTAAAATACTATTCGTGCCAAACGTCCTGAATTGGGTATCAGGCCGGTTTTCAAACGTGTCGATTCCTGCGCTGCAGAATTTGCTTCCACCACTGCTTACATGTACTCGACTTACGAAGATGAGTGTGAATCCAGCCCTTCCGATAAAAAGAAAATCATGGTGCTTGGCGGCGGTCCAAACTCAGTACGGTGGTCAGACGCCTCTGAATCTGGCTGAAAAGCTTCAGCAGGCCGGCGCGCCTATTATTGGCACCAGTCCGGATTCCATTGATGCGGCTGAAGACCGTGAACGTTTTCAGCAAATGGTGCAGAAACTTGACTTGCTGCAACCACCTAACCGAACAGCGACTGAAAATGAGCAGGCGGTTAAACTCGCTGAAGAAATTGGTTACCCGCTGGTCGTCAGGCCTTCTTATGTTTTAGGCGGGCGTGCCATGGAAATTGTTTACAACGAGGATTACTTGCGACGTTACATGCGTGAAGCGGTCAGCGTCTCCAATGATTCGCCGGTATTGCTGGATCGTTTCCTCGATGATGCCATTGAAGTTGACGTTGATGCGATATGCGATGGTAAAGATGTGCTCATAGGCGGCATCATGGAGCATATTGAAGAAGCCGGTGTGCATTCCGGTGATTCGGCCTGTTCGCTGCCTCCTTACACCTTACCCCAGGCAATTCAGGACCGTATGCGGGAGCAGATTCGGCAAATGGCACTGGAGCTTAAGGTTATCGGCTTAATGAATACCCAGTTTGCGATTAAGGATGAGGAAATATACCTGTTGGAAGTCAATCCAAGGGCTTCGCGGACAGTGCCTTTTGTATCCAAAGCGACAGGCTTGCAATTGGCTAAAATAGCGGCGCGCTGCATGGCGGGAAAGAGCTTGGCCGAGCAGGGCATTACTGAAGAAGTTATTCCAGATTCCTACTTTGTTAAGGAAGCGATCTTTCCTTTCGTGAAATTTCCCGGTGTGGATACAATCCTTGGGCCTGAAATGAAATCCACCGGCGAAGTCATGGGTATCGGTGAAACATTTGGAGAAGCGTTTGCGAAAGCGGTTGAAGGTAGCGGCAGCTGTATTCCAACCTCAGGAGTGGCATTGTTATCGGTCAAAGATTCCGATAAACCAAGAGCCATTATGGTAGCGCGTGATTTGTCTGAACTGGGATTTGAGCTTTATGCCACTGGCGGAACTGCCACGGCAATTCAAACTGTCGGTATCGATTGCCAGCGTATTAACAAGGTCAACGAAGGGCGTCCCCATCTTGTCGACATGATTAAAAATGACCAGGTGAGCTTGATTATCAATACTACAGAGGGTAAACAGGCTCTAAAGGACTCTGCTTCCATCAGGCGAACAGCTTTACAACACAAGGTCGCTTATTCAACCACAATAGCCGGTGCAGAAGCTGTCTGTATGGCCCTGAAGCAAATGGAAGACTTCAGCGTCAGATCGTTGGGCGAGTTGCACAAAGCCTGACAGAAATAAACTACAAAATCTGGGTTTGCCCCAGGTAATTTTGTCTGAGATACTTTGAGAATCCCGACCAATAAGTTTATCTGGCATTTCAAGTATGTAATGCCAGTGCAGCGATTTTGAGGCTAAAAATGAGTAAAGTGCCATTAACAGTTCGCGGTGCAGAAAAACTGCGTGAAGAATTAAATGAACTGAAAACCATCAAAAGACCACGCGTGATTGAAGCCATTTCTGATGCCCGTGAGCATGGAGACCTTAAGGAAAATGCCGAGTACCATGCCGCTCGTGAGCAGCAAAGTTTCATTGAAGGTCGTATCAAGGACATTGAAGCTAAATTATCGAATGCACAAATTATTGATGTCAAAACACTTAACGCCAATGGCAAAGTAGTTTTCGGTGCGACGGTTGATGTCGAAGATCTCGATAAAGAACAGGAATTGACTTACCAGATTGTTGGCGAAGATGAAGCCGATGTTAAGAAAGGCCTGATTTCAGTTACATCACCACTGGCAAGGTCGTTGATCGGTAAGGAAGAGGGCGAGGTGGCTGTGCTTGATGCGCCGGGGGGGCAGAGGGAGTTGGAGATACTCGAAATCCGTTACGAGTAATCTTTAATTTCTTCTCAAAACAGCAGTTGATTATTAGCTTGATGGCAGGATAATTTTGGGTTTTTTGGGGTTGCGGCGAAAAAGAATAATCATTTGCCCAATGTGCTGCACCAGTTCGGCTTTACTGGCGTGTACAAGTTCTTCAGCAATTTCCTGGCGTTCTTCCTTGTCAGCGGCAACTTTTACTTTGATGAGTTCATGAAAATCGAGTGCGATTTCCAGTTCTTCCAGAATGCTGTCTTTTAGACCGTTTTGTCCGACCATGACCACTGGCTTTAAATGATGAGCCTGGCTACGGAGACTTTTTATCTGGGTTTTGGTTAACGACATATTTGGTAATCGATTTTGTTGTTATAAAATTGAATATTATATTAAATCTTTAATTGGCAGTACTCAGGTTTTGAATTTTCTTCCAAAAGACGCCACAAGTTTTATTGGGCCTCAATTTCGCTCATTCAATGGTTTGGATGCTTGTTCCAGAAATTACCAATCTACATTCATATATCAGAAAATTTTGGTGGGTTACGGTGGCTAGGTCAAAAACCAGTCAAAAGTGGCTTGATCGGCATGTTAATGACGGTTACGTCAAGCAATCGGTAAAAGATGGCTATCGTTCGCGTGCTGTCTATAAGCTGATTGAGCTAAACGATAAAAGCCGCTTTTTGAAAAAAGGCCAGATTATCGTCGATCTTGGTGCTGCACCGGGTGGCTGGCTGCAAGTAGCCTCAAAAATAGCAGGGGAAACCGGTACCGTCATAGGACTGGATTTGCTGCCAATTGACCCTATATCAGATGTTGAGACCATTGAAGGTGATTTTAGTGAGGAAAGTGTCCTTAAAAAGCTCGAAAAGGCGTTAAATGGTCACAAAGTTGATGTTGTTTTATCCGATATGGCCCCCAACTTAAGTGGTGTTACGGCCGTTGATCAGCCCAGGGCCATGTACCTATGCGAATTAGCCCTGGAATTTGCATTGCAGCACCTGAAACCTGGCGGCTGGCTTGTGGTCAAAGTATTTCAGGGAGAGGGTTTTGAGGAATTTCTTCGATCGGTCAGGCAGCATTTTGCTTCCGTATCAATGAAAAAACCCAAGGCATCCAGACCTAAAAGCCGCGAAATGTACCTGGTAGCCGGGAACCTGAAACTGTAGTAAGTTAACCAAATTCGAATCGTATAAATTGGAAATGCAGGATATTACTATTCTGCTTCATTACAAGAGGCAAAAATGTCATGAGTGATATGACGAAAAACATTCTTTTATGGGTCATCATTGCAGTCGTTCTGATGTCTGTTTTTAATAACTTTTCTGGTCAGAAAGTGGCGGCTCATTCGATTCCATATTCTGAATTCCTGCAACTGGTTCGCGAAGGTAACGTAACCAGCGTCGAAATCAGTGGCAATGATATTACCGGAGCCATGGCCTCTGGCTCTCGTTTCTCTACTTTTAGTCCAGGTGACGATGGTTTGATCAGCGACCTGGTTAAAAATAATGTTGAATTCAAGGCTCGTCCGCCTGAAAAGCCTTCGTTTTTGATGCAAATCCTGATTAACTGGTTCCCGCTCTTCATTCTGATTGCGTTGTGGATTTTCTTCATGCGTCAGATGCAAGGTGGTGGCGGTGGCCGGGGCGCCATGTCATTCGGTAAAAGCAAGGCACGTATGCTGTCTGAAGACCAGATTAAGGTCACGTTCAATGATGTAGCCGGTGCGGAAGAAGCCA
The DNA here is from genome assembly GCA_037388785.1 of Gammaproteobacteria bacterium. Taxonomy (GTDB): domain Bacteria; phylum Pseudomonadota; class Gammaproteobacteria; order Chromatiales; family Chromatiaceae; genus JABDQZ01. Next base: position 1,017 of record JARRJW010000171.1, on the reverse strand, counting down.
AGGAAGAAGTTTCCGAGATGGTCGATTTTCTGAAAGACCCATCAAAGTTTCAGAAACTCGGTGGCAAGATACCTCGCGGTGCCCTAATGGTGGGTCCGCCTGGAACAGGTAAGACTTTGCTGGCACGTGCTATCGCTGGTGAGGCTAAAGTGCCATTTTTCACTATTTCCGGTTCTGATTTCGTTGAAATGTTTGTCGGCGTGGGTGCATCCCGTGTGCGCGACATGTTCGAACAGGCCAAAAAACATGCGCCCTGTATCATTTTTATTGATGAAATCGATGCTGTAGGTCGTCATCGTGGTGCCGGCCTTGGCGGTGGTCACGACGAGCGGGAACAGACACTTAATCAGTTGTTGGTCGAAATGGACGGTTTTGAGGGCAACGAAGGCGTTATTGTTATCGCGGCGACTAACCGTCCTGATGTACTTGATCCGGCTCTGTTGCGTCCTGGCCGTTTTGACCGCCAGGTGACTGTCGGTCTACCTGACATTCGTGGCCGTGAACAGATTCTTAAGGTGCACTTGCGCAAAATCTCGCTTTCCGATGACATTAAACCATCACTGATTGCTCGAGGTACTCCAGGTTTCTCTGGTGCTGACCTGGCCAATCTGGTCAATGAAGCGGCCCTGTTTGCTGCGCGTGGCAACAAACGTGTGGTTGACATGGAAGACATGGAGCGCGCCAAAGACAAGATCATGATGGGCGCCGAGCGTAAATCCATGGTGATGAACGATGATGAGAAAAAACTTACCGCTTATCATGAAGCCGGCCATGCCATCGTTGGACGCATGGTGCCTTCGCATGATCCCGTATACAAGGTAAGTATCATCCCTCGTGGTCGTGCGCTGGGTGTGACCATGTTCCTGCCAGAAGAGGATCGCTACAGTCATAGCAAGGAGCATCTTGAGAGTAATGTCTCCAGTCTTTTTGGTGGACGAATCGCAGAAGAACTCATTTTCGGTAATGAATCGGTGACGACCGGAGCATCCAACGATATCGAACGTGCTACCAGCATAG
>JARRJW010000170.1:0-7540 GCA_037388785.1 Gammaproteobacteria bacterium | reverse complement strand
GATGGACTCAAATATGAGTGAAGAAAAAAACGACCTTGAAATGGACCTGAGTAGCGGTATAGCTGCTTTTGAAACCAAGAGCTTTACCCAGGCGAAAATGTTTCTTTCACCTTTGGCAGAGGCAGGTCATCCGGAAGCACAGTACCGCATGGCCATTATGGCCCAAAACGGTCTTGGTATGGTGGAGAACCCACTGATGGCTTACAAGTATATGAAAGCAGCCGCAGAAAGTGGCCTGGGATTAGCCATTCATGGCCTGGGGTTCATGTACCTGGAAGGCGAGTGTGTCGACCAGGATAGTGAAAAAGCGATCGAATGGTTTAAAAAGGCGGCTGAAGAGCATGAATTAATCGGATCCATGACGACTTTGGGGATGATTTATTTTGAAGGGCGCGGTGTGCCCAAGGATGAAGAGGAAGGGCGTAAGTGGTATCGGCGCGCCGGCTTTGACGAGTTTTGATGACACAAAAAAAGGGCCGTCAGGCCCCTTTTTTAATTAAGCAGAAAGTACTTATTTTTCATCCATCATTTGTTCGATGATCGGTGAAAGGATAATTTCCATCGCAAAGCCCATTTTTCCACCCGGAACCACAATGGTGTTGCGGCGAGACATGAAAGAGTTATCAAGCATGCTCAACAGGTAAGGGAAATTGATGTTGTGTTTTGACGGATCCTTGAAACGGATAACGATAAAGCTTTCATCCGGTGTCGGAATATCGCGGGCAATAAACGGGTTAGAGGTGTCTACTGTCGCAATACGCTGAAAGTTGATGTCGGTGCGTGAGAACTGCGGAGTGATGTAGTTGATGTAGTCCGGCATACGACGCAGGATGGTGTCAACGGTAGCCTCGGCAGAGTAGCCACGTTCGGCATTGTCTCGATGAATTTTCTGGATCCATTCCAGGTTAACGTTGGGAACAACGCCGATACCCAGATCAACAAATTTTGATACATCATGCTCATCGGACTTGGCCAGACCGTGCAGGCCCTCGTAGAACAGCACATCAGTACCTTCTTCAATTGGTTCCCACGGCGTGAATTCACCGGGCTTTTTGTCAATACTCAGACGCGCATTGTGTTCTGCAGCTTCTTCTTCACTATGCAGGTAATAACGTTTTTCACCAGTCCCTGTTTTACCGTAGGTTTTTCAACGCGGTTGTAACGGTGGTAGCTGTCACCTTCGACGATTGCAGCTTTAATGCCATCGCGGTAGAAAATATGCTCGAAAGCGCGTTTTACAGTAGTCGTTCCTGCGCCGGATGAACCGGTAATTGCAATAACAGGATGTTGTTTAGACATAGCAATAATCCTCGATTTTTCGATTTAGAATTCTTGTGGTCAATCCTGGAAAAGGAGCCAATCTGGCGACCAAGACGCGCGACTATATCACAGCTTGTTAAAATCGCCCATGTGCGGGGTCAAAATTGGTTTTTCTTTAGTCCTGTGCCCTGTATGCCTGTAACTGGGTCTGTAAATCCTCATTTTCGGCGGTCAGGGCATCGATTTTTTCCTGCAGAAATGGGTTTTCGCGAGCCTGCGCTAGTTGAATTTTGAGTAATTCAATTTCTTCTTCCAGTGCTTTGCTGGCTTTTGATGCTTGCGTACTGGTTTGGCTGGGTTGGGCGTCAGCGGGCTTTTCCTGCCCTTTATGTGTTTTCAACTGATTTTGCTGTTGGTGGAGTTGCGCCTGGAGTTTTTCTATCATCTTCTGCTTTTTTCCAGAGGAAATGCGCCAGGCAAAAGCAAGAAACACGATCATCAGCACCAAAAGGATAATAATTTCAATTGTCAGCGCAATTGCCCAGTTTGGTACTGACACGTTTTTTCCTCAGTAATTTTAAGAATTCAGCCTTGGATAATCGCAGATAAATTAACTTAATTTTTAAAAAAAGCAAAAAAACCGGGCAACTGCCCGGCTGTTCCAATCAAAAATGACAAAGGTCTGGATTAATGGGCTCCAACCGCTTTTGCGGCAGATTCGACAGGAATTGCGAATCTATCGGCATTAACCATGAAATGTACCCAGATACTTGCGGCATAACCAAGAGCGATAGCCCAGGTCCATTTAAGGTGGGCCATGAAAGTGTATACGCCGCGGGCAGCCCCCATGACAGCCACACCGGCGGCAGAGCCGATTGCCAGCATGGAACCACCGACACCGGCTGTCAGGGTCACCAGAAGCCACTGACCTTGAGACATATCAGGCATCATGGCGAGTACAGCGAACATCACCGGTATATTGTCAATAACGGCGGAAAGGAAACCCACCAGAATATTGGCATTGGTCGTCCCCATGTCTATGTACATTAGTTCGGAAACCAGTGAGAGATATCCCAGAGTACCGAGGCCGCCTACACAGAGAATAATGCCGTAGAAGAACATCAGCGTATCCCATTCGGCACGTTCCAGAGATTTGAAGATATTGTAGTGCGTGCTGCCATGACCATGATCATCATTTGCACCACGGTGTTGGCTGGCAGTCTCTTCCTCCAGGGCCATTTGATGTTCACCCAGGTTTAAATTGTCATCGGCTACGGCTTCGTGCCTGGAAGCCAGTTGTGAAGCATCACGGCGTTTCAGGTAGTAACCGTAGAATTTGAGAAAGCCAAGGCCGGTCATCATGCCAAGAACGGGAGGCAGATGCAGAAAGTTATGCGCGGAAACAGCCATGGTGATGGTCAGTATGAATAAACCCACTACAACCCAGCCGCCATGGCGCAATTCGAAATCACCGGCATCAATTGCATCAGGTTTTTCACTGGAGACAGCCATTGACATGATGGCTGCGGGTACCAGCCAGTTAACCAGAGACGGCAGAAACAGTACAAAGAATTCCTGGAAATGGATAACGCCTTTTTGCCAGACCATAAGCGTGGTGATGTCACCAAAAGGTGAGAAGGCGCCACCGGCATTGGCAGCCACAACAATGTTGATACAGGCAACTGCAACAAAGGTGGTGTTGCTGCCACCAACGGCCATGGCCACTGTAGCCATTAACAACGCTGTCGTCAGGTTATCCGCTACCGGAGAAATGATAAAAGCCAGGAGGCCGGTTAACCAGTAAATGGTTCTAAGTGAAAACCCTCGCGAGACCAGCCAGATTCGCAGTTTATCAAACACACCGCGTTCTTCCATGGTATTGATATAGGTCATCGCAGCCAGCAGGAACAGGAACAGCTCGGCAAATTCCAGCAGGTTATGACGAACCGCCATCTCCGCGGTGTGTGTGTCTCCAGCATTGGCGTAGACTATTGCGACCAGGGTCCAGATAATACCAGCGGCCACCATGACGGGCTTGGATTTACGCAGGTGTAAAGCTTCCTCGCCAATAACCAGTGAGTAGGCCATCACGAAAATGATGACACAGGTAATGCCAGCCCAGTGCGAGGTAAAGTCCTGAAGCTGAAGATCACCGGCAGCCAGCGCCAGGCCCGGCAAAGCAAACAGCACGAGCGTAATTAAGCTCTTGATAAGATTCATGATTGTATCCCTTTATAATATGCTCGCTTATTTGCGCGATTCAATAAATCTTATCGGCAGGAATCAAAAGTTATTGAGTGCTTATTTAGATAAATTTTCTGGATACAGTTGAATACCCATAAGATGTCGCGCCAGGGATGGCTACTCAGGTGGTAATGTTTTACCTGGGTGAGAAAAACCTTTGTCCAGTGGACAAAGGCAGTTTTCGAACGACTGGACAGGGATGTACAGGCTGGTGGCTATAAGAGCGAAGATGTCGCGCCAGGGATGGCTACTCAGGTGGTAATGTTTTACCTGGATTCAAAATCCCCTCCGGATCAATCTGCTTTTTAATCAAATGCATCAGGCGTAAGGCATGTTCATCCAGTTCCATAGCCACATGGTTGCGCTTGACGATACCCACGCCATGTTCACCCGACAAACTGCCATCTAATTTCAGTACCAGTTCGAACACTGCCTTCAGACAGTCATCCTTGTTTTTCATATGGGTGGGGTTTTCCGGGTCAATCAACATGTTGACATGGATGTTGCCATTGCCGGCATGCCCGAAATTGACAATTTGAATGGCATATTGCCGTGAGATGGTCTCCAGCCCTTCTATCAGTGACGGTATGTTGGAAACCGGTACGACAACGTCTTCGTTGATTTTTGCCGGGGCAATATTTCTCAGGGCCGGTGACAGTGCTTTTCGGGTTTTCCAGAGCTTTTCAACGGCTTCAGGCGTATCCGCGGATTCAAGCGAGACTAAGCCTTCAATCTGACAGGCAGATTCTATTGCCTGTTTGCCATTTTGCAGGCTCGATTCATTGCCATCGAGTTCAATCATCAAAATTGCTTTTGTACGCTCATTCAGCCCCAGGTCGGAAAAGTTGCGAACCATCTCTATCGCGGCTTCATCCATGAGCTCCAGGGCATAAGGCGTTTCCGGTTGAGACATTATGGCTGATACTGCCCGGGCGGCTGCATTGATGGAATCAAAGCCTGCCTGCAAAGTGATTTTGGCTGGTGGCAGTGGCAGTATTTTCAGCGTGGCTTCGGTGATAATGCCCAGTGTGCCCTCAGAGCCAATCATCAACCGGGTCAGGTCATAGCCAACCACGCCTTTGGATGTTTTGACACCGGTTCGAAATTTTTTACCGGTTCCGTCCACCGCTGTCAGACCCAGTGTATTTTCCCTGGGCGTACCGTATTTAACTGCCCTGGGACCTGCCGAGTTATAAGCCAGGTTGCCACCGATGGTGCAATTGGCAGCACTGGTCGGATCTGGTGGCCAGAAAAATCCTTCTGCGGCCAGCGCCTCCTGAAGCTGTTGGTTCAGGACACCGGGCTGTACGCGCGCGAAGCGATTATCAACGTCAATTTCAATAATCCGGTTCATGCGTTCAAAAGAAATGATGATGCCACCCTGGTCGGGTACGGTGGCACCGGTGGTGCCGGTGCCGCGTCCGCGGGCGATCACGGGAATATGTTGCTGACGGCAAAGGCCAATAATGATTTCCAGTTGTTCGTCGGATTCCGGTAATAATACGGCCTGCGGAATCGCCTGTAACTTGCTGTTGTCGTAGCCATAGGCAATACATTCAGCCGTATCGGTAAGTACATTGGAACGGCCGACGATGACGCCGAATTGATCCAGAACATCAGGTTCAATTGAGCTGGGAAGTTTTTTCAGGTCACTCATGTAGATGCACTCTAGCGTAGATGCACTCTAGCGCATGAATGAACCGGATTAGTCAATGTATTCAAAGACTTTGACAACATGTTTGACGCCGCTGACAAAGCGAACAGCATCCGATGCCTTCTGGCCTTCTTCACGTGTCACCAGTCCCATTAGAAACACTGTGCCCTGTGAGGTCACGACCTTGACGCGAGTCGGATCAAAATTAGGCAGGTCTACATCAAATAATGCCAGTTTTGCCCGGCTTGTCAGGTAAACATCGCTGGTAGACTCGGAGAAGGTGCCTTCTGCGCCGATGGCAACGTGGTTGAATACTTTTTTCACGCGTGGCAAGCGGCTGACCATGTCAGCATATTTCAATACCAGTTCCTGTGATTCGGCCTGGCCGGTCAACAGAACCCACAGATTATAACTGGTCACCGAGATATTGCTGCGCTCACTGATTTCCGGATGATCATATTTTAACTGAACCGCTTTAAATTCAATTTCCTGGTCATCAATGACGACGCCGGTGGTTCTACGGTCATGAACAACGGCTGTGCCTGCAGCGATTCCACCGACAACGTGTCGATAAGTCCGCACAGACAATGAATGACAAGTAAATGTACTTCCTGAATGCGGGCGGTAATATCTGAAGGCACCTGTATTTCAATATCCATTTCGTTCAGGATGGTCTGCATCTCGCCACCCCCCTTGCCTGTTAGCGCAATGATACCGACATCCTGCTCATGCGCCGCCTCGATGGCAGCAATGACATTGGAAGAATTACCGCTGGTTGAAATCGCCAGTAACAGGTCACCCGGGTGAGCCAGCGCCCGGATTTGCTTGGCAAAAATTTCATCGAAACTGTAATCATTGCCAATGGACGTAATGGTTGAGGTGTCGGTTGATAGCGCAATAGCCGGCAAGCCCGGTCTTTCCCTTTCAAAACGATTAAGCATTTCAGAAGAAAAGTGTTGTGCATCAGCAGCCGAGCCACCGTTACCACAGGAAAAAACCTTACTGCCCTGCATTAATCGTTCAACGATATGTTCAGCGGCCTGGGTAATTGGCTCGATCAGTGTTTCCATGGCCTGCATCTTGGTCTCGATGCTGTCCTGGAAGTATTGTCTGGTCAGGTCCTCAAGTGTCATTGTGTTGTCAGTGTTGTTATAAATCAGGGGCTCTATGTTATTAGAAATGCGTTTTTTATCCAGTCTATTTTCGGGTCTTCGCTGTTACCGCTCATGGCTAAGACATCAAAACGACAGCTGTTGTTCAGATAAGCCGGGTGCATCTTTAAAAATGTATTGGCCGCAAAGGCCAAATGTTGCTGTTTTTTCCAGTTGACCATTTCTGCGGCACTGCCAAAACGGGAATTTTTTCGATATTTAACTTCGGCGAACACCAGTATCTTTTTATCAAGTAACACCAGGTCCAGTTCACCACGGTAAACCTGGTAATTTCGGGTGAGAAGTTTTAAGCCCTGTTTTACCAGGTACTCTGCAGCAATGTCCTCATAATGCTGTCCCTGCTTTCTGCTCATTGAAAATCCTTTTCATGATGATTGGTTAAATGCCTTGTGTTGAGCCTGGATTGTTTTCCATCGGTGATGGTTCAAGGTTTGTTTCGACCGGCTCAGCCTGTTGGCTATCGAAAAAGCCGCTATTGATTCGCGGCGCATAGCCGGTCACTCTTGGAATGCTGTTTTTCATCTCTGCCCAAACCAGTTGGCGGTGAATATTATTCAGTCGGTCCATGTAAAGCTGGCCGGTTTTGCCATCAAGGGCTTCATCAGGACTGTTCTGCAGGCGAGCCAGGTGTGCCAGTAACTGGTAACTGTCTATGCCCATGGCAACCAGGCGATATGCGCCAGACTGGGTAATGCCCATGATGTTGTTATAGGCTGACAGTGACAGCGACTCGCTACCTTCATCGGCAAGTAACCAGGGAATATCAGGGAAAAGGATACCCTCAATATCGCGGTCACGGTTGATGTTGACATATCCCGGCCAGGCGCTTGAAGTGGTATACACCGGCAAGTCGTTGGCATGATGGAACTGAATTTGCGGACGAATCTGACGGGCTTTCGCGGCTTTGGCAACAAGAAAAATAAAATCGACATCTTCACGGCGTCGCGGTTCAAATTCAAGCTGGGTACCTAATAGGCTTTGCAGGCGTTTACGTCGTTGCTGACTCTGGTCAATTCTAAGCGTGCTTTTAATAGGTTCACCAAAATCATACTGATTGCTGTCATAGGACTGCGATGAAGTGATGTCACCTCCCAGAGATTGCCAGCGTTCGACAAAAGCTGTTTGGATTCTTTCTCCCCAGGCGTCTGCCGGATAAAAAACCACCGGAAGTCGTTTGCCATTGACCCAGGCGTGTTCTGCAACCTGGATC
>JARRJW010000169.1:0-4668 GCA_037388785.1 Gammaproteobacteria bacterium | reverse complement strand
ACTCGGTTGTGATTGTAGAAGAGCCCGCCGACGAACCAAAGATGTTCTACATGGTAACCCTCACATCAAATGTACTGCGTAAAAATGCAGCAGTAGATCACCAGACTCTGGCAACTCGCATTCACCGCCTGATGGAAAGCCGCCATGGCTTATAAGAAGACAGCGGAACAAAACAGGGCCGCCTCTGGAAGGCAGCCCCTGATCAATTTTATTTATTGAGACGTTCAATGTCTCACTAGGAAACGCGAGAAATTATTGATATGCCCAGGATCAGTTAACCGATGCTACCTGTGAATCGTTCGCAGCCGCAACTTTCACCGGAACGATCAAGTCGTGCAGCGGCGTTATCATTTTGCTCAACCATTCCCCGCCCTTGGGACTCTCCGCCAGGGCAACAACGATAAATTTATGCCCGCCATCCTCAACGATGGCGCTGTCTGCATGCCAGCGACTCCAGGAGCCGGACTTGCGGTAGACCTTCGCTCCCGGACGGGCCTTAAGCCCTTTTACAAATTTGTGATTGATAGCTGGGTGCGACAGCATTTCCCTCATCTCTGCCGTGAGTTCCGGGTTAACCAGTCGGCCTGTTTCCAGAAGATAGTAAAAACGTGCAGTCTGGATGGCGGTAGCCCCATGTGAAAGATTGTGCAATGGATCGCGCTTGTAAGCCGGGGACTTGCTGTATTCCTTTCCAACCCAGATCCCACCATTATTGGACGCGTCATAAAGTTTGAAGCGTTCCGATTGCAGGATCTGCAACAGGCGCTGCTTGCCCACCTTATTGAGCATGCGCGTGGCTTCCTGGTTCGAAGACTTGCGTACCATCTGGGTCAGAGACCTGCGAGTATTCTCGTCAAGAGCCATCGCACCGCCCTCGATCTCCACAAAAGCGCCCAGCAAGATAGCAATTTTCGGCAGGCTGGCAGCATATTTCATCTCATCGCCATTCACTGCAGCGACTCGCGGCTTTTTAGGGTTAGTAATATCAACCAAGGCTACGGACAGGCGTTTGTCAGCAATAGCCTTGCTCAGGCCCTGGCCGGCCAGGCTCTTTTCCAGGGCTCGCTGAAGTTGGGGATCGCTGCTTTCCCGCAATGAAGGAAAATCGCCGGTTTCAGCCGCCATCGCGAATGGAGCAAGGAACAGAAAAAGCAAACTTATAAAGACAGTGTATGGGCGCATAGTGTATAAATAATACCAATAAGTGTTTAAATTTACAAAACCAATCTTTTAATTATTGGTATTTTTCCAAATAATATCAATATTTTGGGCAGGTAATTTGTGTTAAATGTGACAGAAATCAAAACTTCCCTGGGTACGCGCGCTGCGATTCTATTTTCCAACTTCTTTCTGATAATTCTAGCTTATTACCAGGTCAAATCCGCGAGCCGATCCCTGCTGATCGAGTATTGGGGCGCCAGCAACCTGCCTTACGTCTGGATTGCCTCTGCCGTGATCCTGTTAGTCTTCATTTCCATCTACAACCGCCTGGTAGCGCGCTACAGCCGGCTAAACGTGGTGCTAGGCTCATGCCTGTTGTTCATTGCCATGATGGCAGGTTTCCATGCACTGCTTGACATCACCCCGCTTGCTGCATCCATCGGTTTCTACATCTTTGTGGATATCATCAGCGTGATCCTCGTCGAACAGTTCTGGAGCCTGACCGATACCATCACGCAGCAGGACGAGGGACGTCGCTCATACTGGTTCGTGTCCAGCGGCGGCCTTATTGGCTCGATAGCCGGCGGCGGCACGGCGCTTATGCTGCTTAAATACACTTCACTGACCACTGCCGACCTGCTGCTAACTTCGGCGCTTATCCTTGGCATTATATTCCTGCTTAACCTCAAAATGGGGCGAATGGGGCTCTACCAGGAAGTGCCTCATGTCGGCGCACCGGTGGTCACTCGTGACGGACTGCAAATGCTGCTCAGCAACCGTTACATTCAGCTAATTGCAGCGGCACTCTTGTGTGCCCAGATTGCCCAGCCGCTAGTTGAGTTTCAGTTTATGAAGACCATTGAGGCTACTTTCACCGTGCTGGATGAGCGTACCGAATTCATCTCTGGATTCTTCGGCATCCTCGGTTTCGTTTCTATCAGCATCAATCTGTTTGTCACCACGATAATTCACCGCTACCTTGGGGTAATCGCAGGTCTGCTGGTGCAGCCACTGGCTCTGTTCGTGACTTCTGTAGGCTTCATGGTACAGCCGACGTTGTTTATCGCCTCCGCAATGAAGATCAGCGACCGCGGTCTTTCCTATTCGATCAACCGGGCTTCCAAGGAACAATTGTATATTCCGGTTGAAGCGGTGCACACCTACCAGGCCAAGGCATGGATCGATATGCTTGGCTATCGTCTTTTCAAGGTTTTCGGATCGCTGATCATTCTGGTGTTCACCCAGGGAATGCCTTGGCTCAACGGCTTTGCCGAATGGATTCCCGTACCAGGCGTCGGGCAGCTCAGCTGGTTTACCCTGGCAGTCTGCATCGGGTGGATACTTATCACCATCCAGCTTGGTCGGGAATACCGCGCAATAAACAATGCACCACGTCAAATACAAGCTAATGGCGTGATGCCGGATTCGTCGGATCGAGACACAAAGTGAGGGTGATGCCCTGGGCAGGGATGAAAGCTCAATCTATGAATGCGTCCGCATATATAAGCAGACATAAAAAAACCCCACCGGGGTGAGGCTCTCCACAATCAATCTGCGGGTATCTTTCTAAATAAGTATCGATCACGTGATAACTGCCTTATCTTAATTTATAATAAAACGCTTAATTACTAATGTAATGGTCCGGTCCAGATGAAGTTACGTAACTTTTTTCCATTTTTAGCCTGGTTAAAGCTACTCGATGAGAAAACAGTTAAAGCAGATTTAATCGCCGGGCTGACAGGTGCCGTTATCGTCTTACCCCAGGGTGTAGCGTTTGCAACCATAGCTGGGTTACCACCAGAATATGGTCTCTATACGGCGATAGTCACTCCCATCATTGCGGCTTTGTTTGGTTCATCATTTCATTTAGTTTCAGGACCAACAACGGCGATTTCGATCGTCGTTTTTTCAGCAGTAAGCCACCATGCTTCACCGGGAACGCCAGAGTTTATTTCTATGGCACTAACATTGACATTTTTGGCCGGCGTTTATCAATTAGGGTTTGGACTTGCAAAGCTTGGTTCTCTAGTTAATTTTGTTTCTCATACTGTGGTAATAGGTTTCACAGCTGGCGCCGCAATTCTCATTGCCACCAGTCAGCTAAAACACATAACAGGAATTATGTTGCCTAAAGGGGAATCTTTCCTTCATACATGGATTGACTTGTATGTCGGTTTTGACGGGTTGAACATATATCTTTTATTGATCGCCTTAATCACGATGATAGTCGCTTTAATTTCTAAAAAACTGTTTCCAAAGCTGCCTAATCTGCTAATCGGCATGGTTGCTGGTAGTTTGGTGGCGGCACTATTAAAAAGCTATACAGATGACATTAAATTGGTTGGTGAAATCACTGCTCATTTACCTCCTTTTTCATCTCCTGATTTTTCCATTACCACTATCAAGATGTTAGCTCCAGAAGCATTTGCGGTGGCACTGTTGGGACTGATTGAAGCCGTCTCGATCAGTCGTGCTGTGGCGACAAAATCATATCAACAGATAAATTCCAATCAAGAATTTATCGGTCAGGGCATGTCTAATATGCTTGGCAGTTTCTTTTCAAGCTATGCTGGCTCAGGTTCTTTTACCCGGACAGGCATTAACTACGAAGCAGGTGCTAAAACACCCTTGTCAGCAATTTTTGCAGCACTTTTCCTAATCGTAATCTTAAATGTGATTGCACCGTTAACAGCTTACTTACCGATAGCTGCGATGGGAGGTGTAATTCTTCTTGTTGCATATAACCTTATTGATTTTCACCATATCTTGCAAATTATTAAATTCAACAAGACAGAAACGGCCATTATGGCGACAACATTTTTTTCGACTCTTTTTCTCGAGTTGGAATTTGCCATTTATCTCGGTGTCTTGCTTTCTCTCATGCTTTTTTTGGCTAGAACCTCCACTCCAGAAATTCCAACACTTTCATTTACTAAAGATGCAGATACACCCAACCGCAAATTAATTGATATCAACATGAAGGCAGTGAAGCAGTGTCCTCAATTAAAAATTATTCGCATTGATATGTCGGTGTATTTTGGTTCGGTAAATCATATTCAAAAAAGGATAGCGAAAATCTCTGATATCGAAGGCATATACCATATATTGATCGTAGCAAGCGGTATCAATTTCATTGACCTGGTTGGATCAGAAACTTTGGTTGCTGAGCACAACCGCTTAAAGAAGTTTGGTGGGGGGTTGTACTTTGTAAATATGAAGTCTTCAGTAAAGGAGTTTGCAGCCAAATCTGGCTTTATCAAGAAAATTGGCAGTGATCATTTTTTCGATAGTAAAACTGATGCAATTGAATCGATATACCGCAGCTTGAATAAGGACATCTGCAAAACTTGTAACGCTTTAATTTTCAAAGAATGTCCTTGAAGCCACTTAGCTCAAACTTCCGCTTTTATCAATTTGCAGTTTCTAGTCATATATCTAGTCGTTATTCATATGCGTTCACCCAGACGACAGCTTTCAGCAAGGAGCGGTCTTTGTATAGAGTTTATA
>JARRJW010000168.1:0-6293 GCA_037388785.1 Gammaproteobacteria bacterium | reverse complement strand
GCATCAACATCCTGCCAGCCAATACCCTCAATGACATCATCCGGTTCGTAGCGACTATATAAGCCAACACCGGAATAACCTTTACGCTCTGCCTGATGGTAATAGCAGTAAAACTCTTCCGGGTAATAAAGCGGCTGATCAATCTGATCCTTGTGAGCCTTCAGTTCTTGCAGGCAAACAAAATCAGCCTGCTGAAAGGGCAACCAGTCGAAAAAACCTTTTTTTGCAGCTGCACGGATTCCGTTCAGGTTGGCAGTAATAACTCGCATAGAAAATCAGAGAATAAAAACGTCAAAATAACACAGATAACTGAAGCATCACAGTTGATAACCAGACCACTTGCTTTAACATACAGCCCAATAATTATCAGGAGCCCATCATGCAGCCATACCAGAAAGAATTTATAGACTTTGCCCTCGGCACCGATGTTTTGCGTTTCGGTGAATTTACGCTTAAGTCAGGCCGCATCAGCCCCTATTTTTTCAATGCCGGCTTATTCAACACCGGCCGCAGCCTGGCACAACTCGGTAAATACTATGCACAAACGATTGCCAGTTCAGGCATTGAATTTGATGTGCTCTACGGACCGGCCTACAAAGGCATTCCATTAGCGGCTGTTACCGCTGCAGCCCTTGCCGAGTACCATAACATGGATGTGCCCTATGCCTTTAACCGCAAGGAAGCCAAGGACCATGGCGAAGGTGGCATTATTGTCGGCCATGAATTAACCGGCAAGATTCTGATTATTGATGATGTCATCTCTGCAGGCACTTCGGTGAGAGAGTCCATGGATATTATTGCAGCGCAGAATGCTGCACCCGCAGGTGTTGTGATTGCCCTGGATAGACAGGAGCGTGGCAAGGGTGATCTATCTGCGATCCAGGAAGTGGAACGTGACTACAATATACCTGTCGCCGCAATTGTCCGACTTGAAAATCTGGTCGAATATCTTGAGGCTGACGCAGACAATGCTGAATCGCTGGAAAGCATCAAACAATACCGTGAGCAATATGGATCAAGTTGAAACTTACGTCACTCTTTGTACCAGTTGACAGGTGAAAGATGCAGATGTGTCCGAGGCATGGAGGCCATGGAGGCCAAGGTCAAGCCTACATGGATGTATTCACGGCGTCTTCTGGATCTTTCACCTGTTAATTGGTCGCTCAACCAAAAATCAGTTTCGTACCAATCAGGATTGCCACAGTTTCAAAGCCGCGTTTGATCCACTTGTTGCCCTTGGTGATTGCCAGGTGAGCACCGGCATAGCCACCCAATAGCGAGCCGGCAATCAGAACCGGCAGCCAGTCCCACTTGATTTCACCGAGGATTCCCAAAGTGATTGCGCCAGAGCCATTCCAGAACATACCAACCAGAATTAACGTGTAAGTCACCGCCATTTTATAGTCAAGCCCAAACCAGCGAATCAGCCAAAGTGTTACAAACAGACCGGTTCCCGAAGTCAATGAACCGTTCAGAATACCGATAGCAAACAACACCACGCCACCAACCAGGTATCCGTTTAAATCACGATTTTTTTCTTCTGCGGGATATCAGCGATACACAATGTGGCTTCAAATCGTGTCGCCGCGAGGCGGCCAAGGACATTTTCCGCACCAAGAATGACTCCAGGCATACCGGTTAACAGAATATAAACGACCAGTTTTTTGTCGAGCGATTTTTCCCGGGCATGGCGGAATGTGGCCCCTATTCCCAGCGCGACTGAAGCGACCTTGTGCGTGGCCAGCGCTATCCCGAAAGGCAAACCAAGAAATATCAGCGCCGGTAGCTGCACCAGGCCCGCGCCACCACCGGAGAAAGCCGAAAACAGGTTTGCGACAAAAGAAATGACAAAAAGAATGAGCAATTCCATGAAAAATTTGTCCAAAAAGGTCTCAGGCCCTAAACTTGTTCATAATCATTAAATGTAATGCAGTTAAGATACTCGACTATGTTTTTACAAAATACCACTACATTCAAAAATTCATTGTTTAATACCGGTTTATTTGCCCTGTTGATTTTGCTGATGCTGATGCCGTTAACAGTTTCGGCCAAAAAGCTTTACATGTGGTATGACGAAAACGGTAACGCGTATTTCTCTGACAAGGTACCGCCAAAAGAAAATGAGAAAGCCCGTGCTGAACTGAACTCCCAGGGTCGTAAAGTCGATGAAATAGGCCGCGCGCCAACAGCCGAGGAAATTGCCAAAGAAAAGGAACTGGAAAGACTGCGTAAAGAAAAAGCCGCCATTATTGCCAAGCAAAAAGAAAAAGATGCGATCTTGTTAAAAACGTTTCGTTCGGAGGAAGACCTGGTTCTTGCCAGGGATGGAAAAATTGCGTCACTGGATAACTACATCAACATCACCAGGGGCAACATTAAACGTTTCAAATCCAAGTTAAGCAGCCTGCAGGCTGAAGCGGCAAAAGATGAAAAAGCCGGCAAAGCCGTGGGCCAGGGGCTGCTGGACGAAATGGAGTCAATCGAACGTCAAATCTCCAAAAGTTACAACTCCATTGTCACCAGAGAGCAGGATAAAGAAAGCATCCGTCAGTCTTACAACAATGACATCAGACGTTTTAGAACCCTGAAAAAACTTTCAGCCAATGAAGACCTGGATGAAGAAGATAAGATACGTGCAGAACTTAACACGGTATATATCTGTGAAGACGCTGAAAGATGTAACCTGGCCTGGCAAAAAGCCAAGGAATATGTCGATAAAAATGCGACAACCAAGTTACAGCTTGTCGGTGATAGCATTCATATGACCAAGGGACCGGTCAACGATGATGATATCAGCCTGACCGTTGCGAGGATTATCGACAAGGCTACCCAGGAAGAACGTATTTTTCTTGATCAGCAGTGCCGAACATCTTCAGACAAAGGCATAGAGTTTTGTAACAGTGAAACTTCCCTGTCTATCAAGAGAAACTTTTTACCCTACATTATGAAATAAATTGGCTTTCACCAGTTCCCAGTGTTCCTCCCACTGAGTAACCGGAGAGCGTTTAAATTCGGTTCGTTGATACTGGTGCATTCTGCCTTCAACAACAGCAACCAACAACGTACAGGCCGAATCGACAGGCACGGTCGTTTTTAAATTTTCGCGCATCTCAGCCTCCCGCAGAATTTGTTTGAACTGTGATTCCAGGCGGCTGAAAAACTGGTCGACGCGAACCCTTAATCTTTCAGTCTCACCCACCAGCGCATCCCCCAAAAGAATTCTCGTAATGCCCGGGTTCTTATCGGCAAACATCAAAGACAGGTAAAGGACCTGGGCACAGCGGGAGTGCGCCGACTTATCTTCTTCCAAAATACGATTGATTCGACTGAAGACACTGTCTTCGGCAAACTCGATAAGCGCCTCAAACATCTTCGCTTTACTGGCAAAATGCCGGTACAGCGCTGCTTCTGAAACCCCGACAGCCTTGGCAAGACCGGCGGTGGTAATACGGGTACCCGGGCTTTTCTCAAGTTCATGAGCAAGGCTTTGCAGTATTTGTTCTTTTCTGGATAGTTTTTCTGCCATGAGAAATCCTAGGAGCGCCCGGAGCGTATCAATGTGCCAATACCTTCATCGGTAAACAACTCAAGTAATACCGCATGCTGTACCCGGCCATCAATGATATGCGCGGTTTTTACCCCGGCGTTAACCGCATCCAGCGCACAGCCAATTTTTGGCAGCATGCCGCCATGGATAGTGCCATCGGCTATCAAATTATTAACTGTATCGACATCCAGACCAGTCAACAGGTTTTCCTCCTTGTCGAGCAGACCAACGGTATTGGTTAATAAAATCAGCTTTTCAGCTTTAAGCACTTCAGCCATTTTACCGGCAACCAGGTCAGCATTGATATTGTACGAAAACCCCTCCTCACCTATGCCTATCGGTGCAATAACCGGAATAAAATTACCATGTACCAGCATATCAACAACGCTGGCATCAATGCTTTCAACTTCACCCACATGCCCCAGGTCGATAATCTCCGGAGCATCCACCTGCGCATCTGTCGGGTTTAGAATAAGCTTTTTGGCACGAATCAAATCACCATCTTTACCGGTCAAACCGACTGCTGAAGCACCATGCTGATTGAGCAGGTTTACAATCTCCTTGTTTACCAGTCCACCCAGTACCATTTCGACAACATCCATGGTTTCCCTGTCGGTAACGCGCATACCCTGAATAAACTCGGAATCCTTTCCCAGTCGATCAAGCAAATTACCAATCTGCGGACCGCCACCATGAACAACTACCGGGTTAATGCCAACGGTTTTCATTAAGACAATATCGCGGGCAAAGCTTTTTTTAAGGTCATCATCCACCATGGCGTTACCACCATACTTGATAACAACCGTTTTACCGGAAAAACGCTGAATGTAAGGCAATGCCTCGGTTAATACATGCGCAACCCTGTGCGCTTGTTCTGTAGATAAACTCATAAGTATTTTTAAAAATTAAAAATCAATTAAACTTAAGCCAACTAAAAACAGCTGAAACCAGCCCATATAAAGTCAAAAAACATATTTCAGAAACCAGGTTCTGACTTGGGTAGAACCGCTTTAATTAACGCCCGGAAAATTTTCTTCACCTTCTCCAAAGATTCTTCATCATCAGCCTCAAACCTGAGAACCAGGGACGGCGTGGTATTCGATGCCCTGATCAATCCCCAGGCTCCCGGGTATTCAGCCCGAATGCCATCAATATCATTAATCTTGGCTCCAGGGAAAAGCTTCTCTTTGGATTCATGTACTTTCGCCATAATTTTGTGTTGCATGCCTTCTTTGACACTGATGCTAATTTCCGGGGTATTGATTGAATCGGGAAAAGCCGAAAACATGGCTGCACTGCTCCGACCATCACCGGAAACAACCTCCAGTAGTCTGGCAGCAGCATAAAGTGCATCATCAAAGCCGTACCAGCGTTCTGTAAAGAATATATGGCCACTGAGTTCCCCGGCCAGTAACGCTCCGGTTTCTTTGAGCTTAAGTTTCATGAGTGAATGCCCGCTTTTCCACATGATCGGGCGCCCCCCCTGGGAAAGAATGTAACTGGCTAGTAACTTGGTCGACTTAACATCGTAAATGATGTCTGCTCCCGGGTTACGTATTAACACATCCTCGGCAAGTACCATAAGCACCCTGTCAGGCAAAATAATATTGCCGCCGGAATCTACAACGCCAAGCCGGTCACCATCACCATCAAAGGCGATACCGAGGTCGGCATTTTCTTCTACCACCATTTTGGATAGGTCTTTTAGATTTTCCGGATTACCGGGATCAGGGTGATGAGCAGGGAACTGGCTGTCTACCTCGCAGTAGAGCGTCTTAACATCACAACCGATCGATTCAAACAGGTTACGCGCGACAACACTGGCGACTCCATGACCACAATCAATCACGACTTTCATCGGCTTGAGCAGCTGAATGTCTTCGGTAATGCGATCAATATAATCAGCGGTGACATCCTCAGTTTCTAAACCACCCTCACCGCTGGCAAAATCGCCAGAGACAATGCGCTGATAAATAGCCTGGATCTGATCACCTGATAAAGCCTCACCATCAATAACCACCTTGAAGCCATTATATTCGGCCGGGTTATGACTGCCGGTTATCATGACACCAGAACCTACTGAGAGGAAATGCGTAGCAAAATACATGACCGGCGTAGGCATCAAACCAATATCAATAATATCGATGCCGGTTTCAGCCAGCCCCCTCGAGAGCATCGATGCAAGATCTTTACTCGAAGCCCGGCCATCCCTCGCCACCAGCATGGTTGACTGGCCTTTTTCAATTGCAAAAGTGCCAATAGCCTTGCCGATCACATAAGCCTGTTCAATATTGAGATTTTCACCAACAACACCACGAATATCATAAGCGCGAAACATTTCAGGGCTTACTTCAGCTAGATCGATATCCTGAACCTCAGCAGCAGCGCCTTCAAACTGCGACGCACTTGAAGGGAACGCAGGTTTATTGTTTGGCTCGGGGGGTTCTTTGATAGAAGGTTTTGTTTTACGTGTTTTTTTCACTTTACTGACGGCATCAGCTGAAATTTCAGTTTGTGATAGCTTGCTGAACATCTCCTTATTATCCAGTAATGCAAAGTTACTCATCAGGTTTTGTTTTACACCCTTAAGTTTATTTTCAATGATCGATACCACGAGCTTCTGGTCGTTCCTGATTGACCCGGAAAGTTGTCGCTGCTTAAGGAAGATCAAAATACTGATAAGAATCAACCAGAACACAACGATCATGGCTGGCTTCATGTGATCAATCAGTCCCGGTTCATTGAT
>JARRJW010000167.1:9913-15124 GCA_037388785.1 Gammaproteobacteria bacterium | reverse complement strand
GCACTTCCCTCGAGTGTCATGGCGACAATGCCCATGCCTGCCAGACTTAACGCCGATAAAACCGAGCCCAGCATCCAGACGGGTTTTCTTGTTGGCATATTCCTTATGAAAGCAGCTACCAGAAGTTGCGGTAGTAACACTCCGGCTTCCCTGATCGGTACCAGGAAACCAGTAAAACTGGCAGGCACGCCCAAACTGCCGAAAAGCCAGGGAATGACCAGTTTGGCACTGGCGATTTCATCAGCAACTTTGCCCAGCAGGTTAGCCCATAAGTAGGCAAAAAAGTTTCTTGGTTGATCCTTGCAGGCCTCTTTCGGAATGTCCTTGCATACCCGGGCATCTTCATCGCCGGTAATCCGGTTATACAGGTCTTCAATGGCTTCGCTGGCTTTGGCTTGCAGTAGCTGCATGGTTTTCAGTGTTGTTAATAATTTTTAAATGAGAATCATTATCATTTGTAATATCGATTGGTTTGATATAAACAAACGATTTTACCTATTAATGGCAGACACTATTATTAGTATCAAGTTAATTGCATTGGAGAACATTATGACAAAGACAGTATCTTTTGCAGCCGTACATTTTTCAGTGGCATTCACTGTTGCCTACATCATGAGTGGCAGTATTGTCATAGGGGGCGCCATTGCTCTGGTAGAGCCGGTGATTAACACCATCGCTTATTATTTCCATGAAAAAGTATGGAATAAAATTGAAATAGATAACCGGACCGCATTCCAGGCAGTTTGACCATGGTAATAAAAACCATCACGATGGATGGGGCTGAAGAGGAACCATGAAACAACGCTTTTCGAGTCATGTTCATTAAAGTCGTTAGTGTCTCACCGGGCAATGAAATTATTCAAGCAGTCATGATTAAATTTTGTTCTATATTTGTTTGTGATGACTCCGATAACCTGGTGATAAAGCGCTTGAATAGACAAACACTTTTAATTAATAAAACTGATAGTCTTCTATACATTGCTATTTTTCAATGTCTATCACTGGTATTGGTTTTTCTGCTAAGTGGCATCGCCGAGGCTGAAAATTTTGATGACAGTGAAATTTTACATATCGATTACCCCGATTGGTTTATTGATAACGCCTTCAAGGATTTTCCCGATGACCTGAATAATGCCCTTTCCAATGGTAAAAAGGGCTTGATGGTATTATTTACTACTGAAGGCTGTTCCTATTGCGACAGGTTTATTAAAAAAAGCCTGGGTGACCCTGAAATTGCCAAGGTCGTGCAACGCAACTTTGATACTGTTGGCCTGGAAATTTTCAACGACGCCAACATGGTTCATCCCGACGGTACACCGACAAATGTGGCTAATTTTGCCGAATCGGAAGGTGTTGAATTTTCGCCGACGCTGCTGTTTTTTGGCAAGGAGGGCAAAACTTTTCTGAAACTGGTGGGCTATCAAAGTCCGCAAAAGTTTAAAAACATCATGCTGTTTTTCGAGGAGAGACAGCCCGGTGAAACTTTCAAAAGTTATCTGAAGAGAAAGTCATCCGCTTTAAACGAGATGGTTGAATACGAACTGCAACCAGATGCGCTGTTTCAGCAGCCGCCGTTTGACCTTGAAAGAAGTACCGATAAACCGGGTAAGCCCGCTTTGGTTATTTTTGAAGGTAGTGGTTGTAAGAACTGTAAAAATTTTCATGAGAATGTTTTATCAGATGCCGCGATCAGGCAATCACTTCAAGCTTTCGATGTAGTGCAACTGGATAAAAACAACCAGGTGATGAAGCTGACGACACCAGCCGGTGACGAAATGACTGCTGCCCAGTGGTATCAGCAGACCGGGTTTTCGCAACTACCTGCCTTGATGTTTTTCAATGAATACGGGGAAAAGGTATTGCAAACCGATGCGCTGGTACTAAACCAGCGTTTGATGAACTCGCTTAATTTTGTGCTTGAGAGAGCCTATGAAAAAGGCTGGACCTATCAACGTTTTGCGCGCTCGAAAGGCATTGAGCGTTATATGAATCAGGGGAAATAGTGATTCGGTTGAAAATCAGGCGTTAGCGCTGTCGTTGATTAAGTCGCTTTCCACCAGCGATGCGGATAATCCTTAGAGATGTTGTCTACAGGTAAGCGTTCAAAACCCTGTTTTTCAAAATAACTGTTGGCATCAGGCTGTGCTTTTACCAGTAAGCCCAGCATTTGTTGCTGTTTGACATGCTCCATTGAATGATCAATTAATATTTTCCCGACCTGCTTTTTTTGATGATCCGGAGCGACGTAAAGGCCATGTAATAATAGCCCGGTTAGGTTAGCCGGAAGGTCTGAACTGTTGGCTGATTCCAAGGCGGCAATACCAAGAATGTCATCATCTTTGTTAGCGGCAACAAAAATATCGAGATGATCAAGGTCGAGAATATCGTAATGATAACTCTGCAATGTGAGTCGTTTAACCCTGTCAGATAAATTCCAACTGTAAACACAGTCTGTGATGATCTGGTTAATAGTGGTTAAGTCTTCTCCACTTGCAGGCCTGACAGAAATATCAACCATGTTGTTTTACAGGGATAACTTTACAAAAACTTGATACGCGAACGAATGTTATCGATATCCGAAACAATATCTTTCAAAGCCCCATCTTCGTTTGAGCCAACAATCACACCAAGACCTGAAACGGGTATTAGTTTATCAATCTGAAAACGGCCCTCGGTTCCTCTTAAAAAACATTCTTCATCAAAAAACAGTTTATCGCCATTGTCGTCCACCTGGTCTGCAATGACGGTTTCATAGCCGATCAAAGCAATAATGTCTTCCTGACTGGCAATTGTGTCCTTTTAACTATTTTTAAAGTTCTCATTATTAAGCCATTGACTGTACTCAAGGTGAAATCGTTTATTTGAAAGGCTTTGATAGGTTTCTCCAATATAGCTTCGCAATCAATGATAGGTTTTGACGAACATTTATATTCATTTAAACGATTTTAACAATTAGTTGCCGGCGTCTATTCTTATAATCACTGAAGGAAATCAAAGATGATGAAATTCTAAACCATTCGCGAGGAGAAAGCGCAATGAACAGCAAAACTTTAGAAGATATTGAACGTGCAGCCTGGTTTGCGCGCTTAGCGTTCGGAGTTTACCAGGAGAATATGAAATCTCCTCCGATGCCAAAAACAGTTGAAGTGAAATTCAACGTTTTACCTTAACGATAAACGATAAACAGGAGGAATAACCTATGTCTACAGGAAAATGCCCGGTAATGCACGGAGGTGCTACCGAAACAAGTACATCAGTAATGGAGTGGTGGCCAAAGGCCCTGAACCTGGATATTTTGCATCAACATGATGAAAAGACCAATCCGATGGGTGAAGACTTTGACTACCGTGATGAAGTCAAGAAACTGGATTTCGATGCACTCAAAAAGGACATGCACGAACTGATGACCAACAGCCAGGACTGGTGGCCAGCAGACTGGGGTCATTATGGTGGCCTGATGATTCGTATGTCCTGGCATGCCGCCGGTTCCTATCGTATTGCCGATGGCCGTGGTGGTGCCGGTACGGGTAACCAGCGATTTGCCCCGCTAAATTCCTGGCCGGATAACGCCAACCTGGATAAAGCCCGTCGGCTTTTATGGCCTATCAAACAGAAGTACGGCAACAAAATCAGTTGGGCTGACCTGATTGCTTATGCCGGCACCATTGCTTATGAATCCATGGGGCTTAAAACCTTTGGTTTCGGCTTTGGTCGTGAAGATATCTGGCATCCGGAAAAAGATACCTACTGGGGATCTGAAAAAGAATGGCTGGCACCCAGCGGCAGTGAAGGTAGCCGTTATTCTGGTGAGCGTGACCTGGAAAATCCGCTTGCCGCGGTAATGATGGGACTTATTTATGTTAACCCGGAAGGTGTCGACGGTAAGCCGGACCCAATTAGAACCGCGCATGACGTTCGCGTAACTTTTGAGCGTATGGCAATGAACGATGAAGAAACCGTGGCACTGACTGCGGGTGGCCATACTGTAGGTAAGACACATGGTAATGGTGATGCAGCCTTGCTGGGCGCAGATCCTGAAGGGGCGGATATTCATGAACAGGGTCTGGGCTGGAACAATCACAGCAAGCGAGGTATTGGTCGTGACACGGTCACCAGTGGTATTGAAGGTGCCTGGACTTCTAATCCTACTGTCTTCGATATGGGTTATTTCGACATGCTGCTCGACCATGAGTGGGAATTGAGTAAAAGCCCGGCCGGTGCCTGGCAGTGGGAGCCCGTCGACATTAAGGAAGAGGACATGCCAGTTGATGTCGAAGATCCTTCGATACGCTGCAAACCAATCATGACAGATGCCGATATGGCAATGAAGATGGATCCGGAATATCGCAAAATCATGGAAAAATTCCGTGCTGATCCGGAAGCGTTTAATGATGCTTTCGCTCGTGCCTGGTTCAAACTGACGCACCGCGATATGGGTCCAAAAGCACGTTACATCGGTCCGGATGTACCGAAGGAAGACTTGATCTGGCAGGATCCGGTGCCTGCAGGCAGCACCAACTTCGATCAGCAGGAAGTGAAAGACAAAATTGTAGCCAGTGGATTAAGTGTGAGTGATATGGTGGCCACTGCCTGGGATAGTGCCAGAACCTTCCGTGGTTCAGACAATCGTGGTGGTGCCAATGGCGCACGTATTCGCCTGGCACCAATGAAAGACTGGGAAGGCAACGAGCCGGAACGTTTAGCCAGGGTATTATCGGTTCTCGAACCCATTGCTGCTGAAACGGGTGCAAGCATTGCTGATGTCATTGTGCTGGCAGGTAATGTCGGTGTCGAACAGGCAGCCAAAGCAGCGGGTTTTGAAGTTGATGTGCCTTTCATGCCAGGTCGTGGTGATGCGACTGATGAAATGACCGATGCCGATTCTTTTGAGCCGCTCGAGCCCTTGCATGACGGTTACCGTAACTGGCTGAAGCATGACTACGTGGTCAGCGCTGAAGAAATGCTGCTGGATCGTACCCAGTTAATGCGTTTGACTGCTCCGGAAATGACCGTTTTGGTTGGTGGAATGCGAGTTATTGGTACCAACCATGGTGGCACGAAGCACGGTGTATTTACTGATCGTGAAGGTGCATTAACGAATGACTTCTTTGTCAACCTGACGGATAAGGGAAATACCTGGAAGCCGGTAGCTGACAATCTCTATGAAATTCGTGATCGTAAAACCAATAGTGTTAAATGGACAGCTACCCG
>JARRJW010000167.1:0-9908 GCA_037388785.1 Gammaproteobacteria bacterium | reverse complement strand
CCTGGTGTTTGGTTCAAACTCTATACTGCGTGCCTATGCTGAGGTTTATGCACAGGATGATAACAAGGAAAAGTTTGTGAAGGACTTTGTCGCGGCCTGGACCAAGGTGATGAATGCCGACCGTTTTGATGTGGCATAGTCACATAGCTGCCTGGTCAAGAGGTGACGTTCCATGGATTGGAACGTTGCCTCATTTTTATCTTATTCCTGAGCAGGTATTGTAAAGTGGATTACCGAACCTTTAGTTTTACCATCAGGAGGACTTTCAGCCCAGATTTCACCCTGATGCAGATGAATGATTTCCTGTGAAATGGCTAAGCCAAGCCCGGTACCCTGGGAATGGTACTTGGTTTTTGAACTTTGTATAAAGCTGTCGAAAATATCTGTTAGTTCATTTTCTGGAATGCCAACCCCTTCATCAATAATCGAATAGCACAGCACTTTTCCCGACTCAGTTGATTGCTCGTCGAGAATAATCTGGATGCCAGCACCATCATCACTGAACTTTATCGCATTGGATAATGTATTGATGATGACTCTGAGTATCAGGGATTTATCAAAAAAGCCCACCAAAGGCTTATCGGTATTAACATCAATAGACAGGTTTTTTTCATTGGCGAGACTACCGATTTCATCGATGGCTTCCAGAACCGTTTCAGTCAAATTGTTTTGCTCTAACAGCGGGGTCAGTTTGCCTGATTCCAGCTTGGATAAATCCAGCAGGTCATCGATAAGCTTGGTAAGGCGAATACCGCTGGTATTGATTTTTTCAAGATACTCTTTGATTTTACGGTCTTCGACCCGCTTTAATCCCAGGTTTGAAAAACTCAGGATGGCATGCATCGGGGTTCTTAATTCATGTGACATATTAGCCAGAAAGCGGCTTTTGATTTCACTGGCTTCCTGTGCCATTTCTTTTTGAGAATTTGCCTGTTGTGCGATTCTTTCGGCATTCAGTCTTTCTACTGCATTAACTTTGTTGAGAATAAGCAGGTAGGTAAGCAAGGCTAAAGCGATAACGAAAACGATTCTGGATATCAGTTTCCCTTCATAATTTTCGCTCCAGCCGGTTTTTGGTTTGCCAACCATGTACCAGCTACCGTAGGGCAGGTTTATCACTGTCTCAACAGTTTCATCATCAAATAATGACGCATCACCATAGAAAATATCACCGGATTGTCCAAGCGCGTCTTTACCCCTGATGGCGATTTTTAAATCAAGTTCCGGGTTATTAAGGCCAGCAATTGCATAAAACTTTTCAGTGTCCAGAACCGAGGAGATCAGGCCCCAGAGTTTTTCCTCGCTTTCAGGAGCATCTGCCTTGGTGAACACTGGGGTTCTCGAGACAAAGGCGATACCACCCTGAAGCAGTTGCAAGGGACCGGCAATAATGGTGGAGCGTTTTTCTACAGCCATAAAAACGGCAGCTCGCTGTTGTTCGCTTCTAGTATAATCAAGCCCGATCGCAGCTTCGTTACCTTTAACTGGAAACATGTAACGAATAACCAGGTCAGGCGCTGCAGCAATGTTTCTCAATGCAGGGTTTTTCTTAATGATGACTGCAGCAACTTTGCCGAACTCATTT
This sequence comes from Gammaproteobacteria bacterium, assembly GCA_037388785.1. Classification (GTDB taxonomy): domain Bacteria; phylum Pseudomonadota; class Gammaproteobacteria; order Chromatiales; family Chromatiaceae; genus JABDQZ01. The sequence continues at coordinate 8,323 of JARRJW010000167.1, read as the reverse complement.
TGAGTTAGGTCGGGATTAGCTGAAATATAGGCAGTTAAGCCTTCAATCAGGTTCAGATTAAGATTTACCGCATTTTCCAGTTCTGACTTGATTTTGGCTAACTGGTTAGTGGCAGTAATTTGTTGGTCCTGAATATGGTGGCTTACCTGTAAGCGTTCAAAAATGATACCGATAAGCACCGCGAAAATAACGAACAGGGCGGTTCGAAATAGCTCGTACCTTTTGAAGATAGTGAATAAATTTTGCATTAACAATTAATTTATCACGATTAGATTATTAATGAGACTTTAGAAGAAAATTCGCTGAATTTTTTCTTTTGCAGTGATGCCTGTTTTGGGCAGGTCAAATAAGCCCTGGTTCAAATTTAATTTGAGAGCTGTTTCACGACCGGCATTGAGCACAATCGGCATACTGTGCATGTAGATCAATCAATTGGACAGAGCCATGAATCATCCAGCATCATTTAAAATCGTAAACCACCGGGAAAGACTGAACCGCGCTGCATACCTGGTTAACTGGTTTATTTATGGAACGCGCTGGAGAATGAAGTCATCAGAAAGCTGGAAGGTTTAGCTTTCCGATAGACTCAATAATCATTATTCATCCTGTTTGCCACAACACTCACAGCGTCGGCAAAAGAAATAGCGTGCGCCTGCCAGCGCAACCGCGAGTACAATGCCGATATTAATCCAGAACAAGGTATCCATTTCTTTATTCGCTGTAAGTTTTCAGGTTGACGGCATCCGGCAAGGGCTGGACATCACAGCTGATCGCATCAGCCAGTTGGCTTTGAACGTAGCGGTAAACGGTTTCGGTGCACTGTTCATTAGAATCCACCGGCAGGGACATGGAACTTCCATTATCGACGATATTGACCCAGTAGCTTTCGGCACTGGCCGTGCTCACCAGTAAAACTGTTAACACACTGAAAAATAATAAATTTTTAAACATTTCATACTCCAGAATACTGCAAAATTATAAATTAGTATATTAGGGTTATCTAATATAATTCAAGTGGCAAAATGTCAAATCCATCAGAAATGTCATCTTGTTGTCACATTTGAAATTAACCAAGTCGCTGATTATCAATAGATTCAGGATTTACATAGCAAGATAAACACCATAATTTAATTCCTATAATCAGCGTTTACTGGAATAAAGTTGTCGAAGTTGCACTAAAGTAATGCAATTTCGGCGAAAAAGCTGTTTTTTTAGTGCATTTTTCAATATTGCCGGGCTTAAGCGTTTGTTTTTTGCAGTCAGGTGTATATACTCGCCTCCACAATTACATAGCTTATAGCTTGCTGTGTACGTCTTCTCGCCGGTATTCAAAATGTCTTCCCAGAAACCCTCAATCGATTCCTTTGACCAGTTTGGCTTATCAGAACAGTTACTTTCTGCGCTTGAAAAAACCGGTTATGAAACACCTTCCCCGATTCAGGCACAGGCGATCCCTGTGTTGCTTGAAGGACAGGATATTCTTGGTCATGCGCCAACAGGAACCGGTAAAACGGCCGCATTTGCGTTGCCACTTCTGCATAGAATCAATATTTCAGATAAACACGTTCAGGTTCTGGTTTTGACACCGACTCGCGAGCTGGCCATTCAGGTCTCAGAAGCCTTTCAAAAGTATGCGTCTTTCATGAAGGGTTTTCATGTACTGCCTATTTATGGTGGTCAGGACTACACCGGGCAACTGCGTCAACTCAAACGCGGTGTTCATATCGTTGTCGGCACACCAGGAAGAGTTATTGATCACATTAGACGCGGCACGTTAAAACTTGAAACGCTTAGCGCGATGGTTTTGGATGAAGCCGATGAAATGCTGCGCATGGGCTTTTTGGAAGATGTTGAATGGGTCCTTGAGCAGGCTCCGGAAAACCGGCAAATGGCATTATTTTCAGCCACCATGCCGAGAGAAATTGAGCGCATTACCAAGCGCTTTCTGAATAATCCAAGCGAAATATTTATCAAGGCCAATTCTAAGAGTATTGAAAACATTCGTCAGAAGTACTGGCTGGTCAGTGGCGTTCATAAACTGGATGCACTGACCCGAATTCTGGAAGTGGAAAGCTTTGATGGGGTGATCATTTTCGTTCGTACAAAAACGGCAACAACCGAGCTTGCTGAAAAGCTGACCGCCCGCGGTCATCTGGCATCAGCTATTAATGGTGATATGCAACAAAAGCAGCGTGAGCAGGTAATAAAAAAATTAAAACAGGGTGCTATCGATATTCTGATTGCTACTGATGTTGCCGCGCGTGGTCTTGACGTTGATAGAATAAGTCACGTGATTAACTATGATATTCCTTACGATACTGAAGCTTACATACACCGAATCGGCAGGACAGGGCGGGCCGGGCGAACCGGTGACGCGATACTGTTTGTATCACCCAGGGAAAAAAGACTTTTTGGTGCGATTGAAAAGGCTACCCGGAATAAAATCACCAGACTCGATTTACCTTCCACCGAAATGGTCAACAATAAACGTATTGCAAATTTCAAACAGCAGATCACTGATACCATTGCGGCGGGTGAACTTAACTTCTACGAAGGACTGCTCGAGCAGTACCAACTGGAACATAATATTCCGCCGCTGGAAATTGCTGCGGCATTGGCTAAACTCACGATAAAAGAAAGTTCACTGCTTATTGAAGAAAAAACGTTTTCGGAAAAAAGAAAAAAACCGAAAAAAGATGCCAGGGATTCAGCCGGTCGAACGAAAGAAAACAGGCGTGATAAAAAAGCTCAGCCAAACACAGCAAAAAAATCTCAAGGCAAAAGAATGCCGACGAAACCCGCAGATGGCATGGAAAGGTTCAGAATTGAAGTGGGCCATTCAAAGGGTGTTGAGCCGCGAAATATTGTTGGTGCTATTGCCAATGAAGCCGGTATTGAATCGCAGTACATTGGGCCGATTGAAATTAACGATGACTATTCTCTAATCGACTTGCCCGTCGGCATGCCAAGAGAGATCTTCCGCGATTTAAAGAAAGCCTGGGTTTGTGGTTGTAAAATGAATATTTCCCGGCTTCAGGAAAGTTGACGCAGATGCCTGTCCGGTTGTTATCAAGGAAATCCTGTTCAGGGCTGCCGAACGCACTCAGACTGAAATCACGCTGGTAGCCAACCAGTCTATTACGGTACCGCGGTCTCAATACATCACTACTTTACGTGTCCATGCCGGTTTTGATGTTGCTGACGATGAAATAGTCAAACGTACACAACCCGATGATTTAGTCATTACCAGTGATATTCCTTTGGCTTCTGAAGTTATTGATAAAGGTGCGCTTGCGCTGAGTCCCAGGGGAGAGCTGTTCAGCCGTGAAAATATCAAGGCACGTCTGAATATGCGTGACTTTCTTGAAACCATGCGTTCCAGCGGTGTTCAGACTGAAGGCCCTGCGCCGTTAAACCAGTCTGATCGCCAGGCGTTTGCCAATCACCTTGATCGACTTTTGACCAGAGCAGGTAGTAAAGACGCTTAATCTCAGGCTAACTTGTCGTCAGCAACATGGTAGTTCGGGTCTTCCTTGACGTTCACTTCCACCAGGTTGCCTGCCTTTGTTAAAAGCAAGTGGCACTCAGAGCTGAGATGTTTGATATGCAGGTTTTTGTTGAGTTTCTGGTAACGCTCGGCAAGGTTATCAATAGCTTCAATACCTGAATGGTCAACCACGCGGCTGTGATAGAAGTCCACTTCAACATCATCCGGATCATTTCTGGGGTCAAAAATTTCTCCAAAGGCATGTACTGAACCAAAGAACAGCGGGCCCATGAGTTCGTAGTGTTTTGTGCCGTTTTCATCGATATAGGATGTTGCACGCATTTGCTTGGCATGTTCCCAGGCGAACACCAGTGCCGAAACAATCACACCAACAATCACGGCAATGGCCAAATCGCTGATCACGGTGATGATGGCAACCAGTATTCCGACAAAGGTATCAGCCAGCGGAATTTTGCCCAGCAGGCGGAAACTGGCCCATTCAAATGTTCCCAATACGACGACAAACATCACGCCAACCAGCGCGGCGACCGGTATTATCTCGATAAGGCTGGATCCAACCAGGATAAACAGTAATAAAAACAATGCAGCTGAAATGCCGGATAACCGGCCTTTACCACCGGAGTTGATGTTGATCATGCTCTGACCAATCATCGCGCAGCCGCCCATGCCACCAAAAAAGCCGTTAACCGTATTGGCAACGCCCTGGCCTACACATTCCTTGTTGCCACGACCACGGGTTTCAGTTATTTCATCAATCAGGGTAAGTGTCAGCAGCGATTCGATCAAACCTACCGCGGCCAGGATAAAGGCATACGGCAGAATAATCATCAGGGTTTCCAGGTTAAAAGGTACCATTGGAATACTAAATGAAGGTAAGTCACCGGCAATGGTCGCACTAGGATCACCAGACATATCCCGGAGCACATCCTGAACGGTGCGGGCATCTAGATCCAAACCGATGACAATCAGTGTAACGGTGATAATCGCAACCAAAGAAGCGGGTACTGCGGTGGTTAATTTGGGCAGCAAATGAATGATGGCCATGGTCAAGGCAACCAGGCCGAGCATAATCCATAAAGGTTGTCCGGCCAGCCATGTCATCTGGCCACTGCCATCGACGGTTTGAAACTGCTGTAACTGGGCCAGGAATATCACGATTGCCAGGCCGTTCACAAAGCCCAGCATCACCGGATAGGGTACCATACGGATAAACTTGCCAAGGCGAAACACACCGGCACTGATTTGAATAATTCCTGTCAGAATAATGGTGGCAAACAGGTATTGAACGCCGTGCTCCGCGACCAGGGCTACCATTACCACGGCCATTGCTCCGGTTGCCCCGGAAATCATTCCGGGTCGGCCGCCAATAATCGCGGTAATCAAACCCATCATGAAAGCACCATAAAGCCCCACTATTGGCTCAACGCCGGCAACAAAGGCAAATGCGACGGCTTCTGGAACCAGGGCCAGGGCTACGGTAAGTCCTGACAGAGTGTCGTTGCGAACACATTGTTTGCCGGGGCAGGATAGTTGAAACATGAACAGGCCTTTGTTGTTTGTATGGAACGGCTTTAAAGATCGTCAACCACATTAAACGTGGATTGTCAGATAATAAAACGAATAATTTATTATTTTAACAAATATTAATATTAATAAACATCCCCGCTAATTTTCTATAGATATTTGTTCAAGAAATTTTCACTGCAAAACAACTATTATTAAATATCAGCAAATCAGAATAAGACTATCAAGCCAACTATGCCCGATTTACCGAATATTCATGCCATTGCAGTACTGGTTTTAACGCTGATCGCACTGTTTCTTTTTTCGAGAGAAAAAATTCAACTGGAAACCTCCAGTCTTGTAGTGCTGGTTATATTAACCGTAGGTTTTGAACATGAAGCTTTGATTGCCGTCTGTGCGCTGATGATTGTTGGTCAGGGCATTGTCCGAACCGGGGCGCTCGATGCGGTAGGGCGTTGGCTGGCGCAATTATGGTTGCTGGCGCCCAAGTTCACTTTTCTAATTACTTTGCTGCTGGCTGGATTACTCAGCGCCTTTGTTAACAACACCCCGGTTGTAGTCCTGTTGCTTCCGATTCTGATTGGCGTCTCTTTACGAGTGGGTAGCAGTGCTTCATCGATTCTGATGCCAATGGGACTGGCTACCCTGGTTGGTGGTATGGCAACGACAATAGGTACTTCAACCAATTTACTGGTGGTTAGTGTCGCAGCAGACCTGGGACTTGAACGCTTCAACATGTTTGATTTCTTTCTGCCGGCGATAATTGCAGCGAGTGCGGGTATTTTTTTCCTTTGGTTGGTGGCGCCAAAAATTCTGCCGGACCGCCCGGCAATGCTTGCCGACACATCGCCACGTATATTTTCTGCGTCACTGGCTATTCCGGAAGGAAGCTATGCTGATGGCAAGCCTTTGTCAGAACTGATGGAGCGCACCGACAACCAAATGCACGTCATGCGCATAGTACGCGGTGAAAGTGTACTGATGCCTCTGCCTGATATAACAGTTCATTTTGGGGATACTTTACATTTACAGGATACGCCAAAGGCACTGAAAGAATATGAAAAACTGCTTGAGGCTGAGCTTTTCTCCGGTGGCAAGGCCGTAGATGATGATCATCCGCTGCAGGCAGAAGATCAGCAGCTGGCTGAAATGATTGTCACCCAGGGTTCTGCGCTGGTGAATCGAACACTGAACCAGGTGAATTTTGTCGACCGCTATCAAATTGCCACCATTGCTCTGCATAAAGCCGGATCAAAAAGGCAGCTGCTAAAAGCGGATATTGCCAATGTAAGATTGCAGGTAGGTGACATTCTGCTTGTGCAGGGGGCACGTGAAAAGTTGGCCAGTATGAAACGGGAAGGAGATATGCTGGTTCTGGATGCGACAACCGACCTGCCGACAACGAAAAAAGCGGGTTTCGCCCTGGTGATAATGGGGGCGGTTATTGCATTGGCGGCAATCGGTGTTTTACCGATTGCCATCAGCGCAACGTTAGGCGCGCTGGCTATGTTGCTATCGGGCGTGATTGCCTGGCGCGATGTCAGTAATGCATTGAGTACACCGGTGATCTTGATTGTGGTCGTTAGCCTGGCACTGGGGCTGGCCCTGACAAAGACCGGTGCAACCATTTATCTGGCCGATGTTTATCTCTACCTGACTGCCGGTATGACACCGAAAATAATCCTTTCGGGACTGATTTTGCTGATGGCTGTTTTAACCAACATTGTTTCCAATAATGCTGCTGCAGTGATTGGTACGCCTATAGCAATATCAATTGCCGAGGGTTTGAACCTGCCACCAGAAGCTTTTGTGCTGGCTGTATTGTTTGGTGCCAACATGAGCTATGCAACTCCCATGGCTTACAAGACCAATCTTCTGGTGATGAATGCCGGTAATTACACGTTTGGCGATTTTCTGCGCGTTGGTATACCGCTGACAGTAATTATGTGGCTGGTACTGAGCTGGCTGTTACCAGCCCTTTACGGGTTTTAAAATTATTCGATTTTAATATAGGCAAAACCTTCATTTTGCAGTTCAGCTATCCGTACAACGCCGGAGGGAACGCTTTCCACATTCTCATAGAGTTTGGATTCATCAAGTGAAATTTGTGAACGGGTAATATTACAAAGCTCCAGTTTGACATCGTGAACCTGATTAAGTGTTGCCAGGCGGCCCTTAAGGTTTTCGCGATTTTTTTCGAGCTCGTGGTCGGCCTTGAAAGGCGTGCCATCCAGGTTGTCATCAGTGAGAAAGCGTATACCGTGAGCGACAAATACGATGCGTACATCGTAATCAATTAACTCACTGGTGTAATGACTGACCATGTTGTTGATACTGGTAATCATGGCTGAAAAACGTCTTGGGTCGGAGAAATCCGCATGATAGACAACACGAGCAACGCCATCATCTTCTGCCTGTGAAGCAGAAGCACTGAAAAACAAAACTATAACCAGGAAGTAAGCGAGCTTTTTCATATTATTAAATTCCCAATTGAGGTTTAAAATCGACTTAATTTCTCTAAAATATAAGCCTACTTTACTGTGATGGAAAACTTACAACTATTGAGGAATCCCGCAATTTAAAGCAGCAGATTCCCCAGTTGTCTTCTAAATTGTCCTGATTACGGTATTGTTCCTGACTTAACGGTAAATGGCTGAACGTCGTTCAAGTTTATGCTTTTGCAGCAGGCTTTCCATCTCTTTCTGATGCATGAGTCTGATTTCCAAACGCTCTGCATTTTGTTTTTCTCTCAAGGCTTTTCTTTCAGCCTGGTGCCTTTCAGTAATATGCTGCATGGTTTCCATTTTTGCCTGTGCCTGGTGAATTGGCTGGGCAAATGCACACGGAGCCCATATCAGAATCGCACCAGCAATGAACAACGTTCTTTTTTTCATTTCAGTCTCTTTCCTGCTTTTATATCTAGAATAGCTCAAGCCAATTCTACTGCATATGATTCCTTTCACTGCCGACATGGTGTGGTCAGCTGGCAGCTGCCATAAACCAGGCGGAGGTTTACATATTAGGAACTAATTTCACCAGTTACTCAAGAATCTGTTTCAAGGGGCGTTAACAAAGACAACGTAGTAATTGGTGAGGAGAAAATTTGTGGAAATTACCGGTTTATCAGCCTCGATGGTTGCATCAGGTGGGTCCGTCCAAACTGGCGATGCTGTCGCAGTTTCCGTGCAGAAAAAAGCCATGGATATCCAGCAGTCCCAGGCGCAGCAGTTAATTCAGTCTGTTGAACAATCAGTACCGCAACCCCAGACATCCATCGATGTTTATGCCTAG
>JARRJW010000166.1:0-4717 GCA_037388785.1 Gammaproteobacteria bacterium | reverse complement strand
TAATCGGAAATGAATGCGACATCATGAGAGACAACGAGAATCGTCATACGTTTGTTGAACATTTTTAACAAATCAAAGATTTCATTTTCCATGCGTTGATCAATGTTTGCGGTAGGCTCATCCAGGATCAGGATTTCAGGTTCACCCACCAGTGCCCTGGCCAGTAAAACGCGTTGCAACTGCCCGCCGGAGAGACTGCCAATCTGTCGCTCGGCAATATTTTCTGCTTCGACTTCCCTGAGCGCCTGGTTGACTGCGGTAAGATCTGATCGACTGACCTGACTGGGCCAAATTCTGCTTAACCAGTTTGCATCACGCTTTACCCCAAGACGCCCCAGCAAAACCACCTGCTCTACCGAGATCGGAAAATCTCTTGGAAAACTTGGATACTGGGGTACATAGCCAATATGACGACTCATTTTGCAAGGCTCTTTGCCAAGTACCCTGATTTTGCCTTTATCGGGTTGCAGTTGTCCCAGAATCAGTTTAAGCAAGGTACTTTTACCACCGGCGTTGGGACCCACAATGCCAAGAAATTCATCCTTGGTAACGCTGAGGTTAATCCCGGACAACGTTGCTATGCGGTCATATGAAAAATCAACCGATTCAATTTCTATGATGTTTTTCATTAGTGCATTGCCTTGCCGAACTGTCTGGCAACAGCTCTCATGTTATTAATGTAATCAGATGACAACGGGTCAACCACTATTACCTGGCCATCGATTGAATCAGCAATCTGCCTGGCCAGGCGCTGGTCAAACTGTGGCTGTACAAAAACCACACGTATGCCCTCCTTTTGGGCCATGCTTATAACCTTGGCCACGGCTTTGGCCCCGGGTTCCTTTCCCTGGTATTCAATGGCAACCTGTTCCAGGCCGTAGCGATCGGCAAAATAACCCCAGGCAGGATGAAACACCAGAAATTTACGGTTATCCGACATTGACAGGGACGCATAAATATCACTATCCAGTTGTTCAATTTCCCGGCTAAACTCAGCGAGGTTGGCTTTGAATGTATTTTCATTAGATGGTGAAAACTGCACCATCGCCTGCATGATATTGTGCGCCATTTGCCTGGCCCTGACCGGGTCCGTCCAGATATGCGGGTCAGTCTCTCCGACAACCAGGGAACTTTTATTTTCGTCGTTTTGATGATGATGGTGCTCGTGCTCGTGTGATTGCAGCATCAGTAATGCCAGGCCTTCACGGGCATCAACCATCACCATCGATGGATTGGCAGAATGAATTCTTTCCATCCAGGCAGACTCAAATGGTACCCCGGTGCGAATATATAAATCGGCGTTGGATAACCCCATGATCTGCTGCGCAGATAAATCATAAGTGTGCGGGTTGTAACCGGGTCGTACCAGAGAGGTTACCTCTACCAGGTCACCACCAATTTTTTCTACAAAGGTTTTGAGCGGCTCAACGCTGGTTACTATCCGAATTGGCTCGGCCAATAAAGCCGGTGACAGTAGTAACAACAAGAAGATTGCACGCATTGAGCATCGCCTGTAATGAAAACGTTATATTATAACATTGCCATAATGGCCAGCAACTTCAAACTTCAGAATCAGCGAAACACAACACCTCAGAAATACGTTTGGAGCCGGTAATAATCATCAGCAATCTGTCCAGGCCGAGCGCAACACCACTGCATTCAGGCAACCCCTGCTTCAGTGCTGTTAGGAATTTCTGATCAAGCGGCAGCGACTTCAGACCGAGGCGTTTGCGGATCCGGTTTTGCTCCTCAAATCGATGCAACTGTTCATCGGCATCGCGCAATTCTGTAAAACCATTTGCCAATTCCATACCATGCCAGTAAAGCTCAAAACGTTGTGCAATCCTGACTCCCCCGTCAGTTGTTTCAATCTGGGCCAGCGAAGCCTGACTAGCGGGAAAATCATGTACAAAAAGCATTTGTGCTGGATCGAAACCGGGTTCAATCACATGGGTCATAAATAAATCCAGCCAGTCATCCCGCCCAAGCTTCACAGCACTCTGTACATCAATCCCCTGTTGCAGCGCTGTGGCCTCAATCTTTTCATCTGAATCAGTATGCGGATTTAATCCATAGGGTTCAAAAAGCTTGGCATAACGGACAATGCGATATTCAGGTTTATAGCCGCTGACAGCAAAGACAAGTCTAATGACATCGTCCATCAGTTGAAAATAATCAAACCCAACCCGGTACCATTCAAGCATGGCAAACTCCGGATTGTGCAGACGACCACTTTCACCGTGCCTGAAAGCTGAACAGATCTGGAAGATGGAGCCGCTTCCCTTTACCAGCAATCGTTTCATGAAAAATTCCGGTGAAGTCTGCAGAAACATCGGGCGATCTTCTACACGACCACTGTCCACTTTGAACGACTCAATGGCCGGATCCGGATTAGCGGCATAGGAAAGATGAGGCGTAAAAACCTCTGTAACACGCTGCCCGGTAAAATATGCCCTTATGCGTTCATAGAGCTGAACGCGAGCCTGGAGCTTTACGGATAATTCCAAAACAGAAAGCTAAATCAGTCTTCCTTGGCCCTGGAGACATACTCACCACTGCGGGTATCAACCTTGATGATTTCACCTGTTTGCACAAACAGAGGCACCCTGACAACGGCCCCGGTTTCCAGGGTTGCCGGTTTACCACCACCACCTGAGGTATCACCCTTAAGGCCCGGGTCGGTTTCAGTAATTTCAAGAGTGACAAAATTCGGTGCTTCAACAATTAACGGGTTGTTATTCCATAAGGTGACTGTGCAGATATCCTGATCCTTTAGCCATTTCACAGAATCTGCCACGGCATTGGAATCTGCAGCATATTGCTCAAAAGTGTTGTTATCCATGAAGTGCCAGAGTTCACCATCTGTGTAAAGATATTGTAGTTCCAGTTCGACAACATCGGCAGCATCAACCGATTCACCCGATTTAAAGGTTTTCTCGAGAACACGTCCTGATTTAAGATTACGTATCTTTACGCGGTTGAAAGCCTGACCTTTGCCTGGCTTGACAAACTCGTTCTCAATGATCGAACAGGGATCACCATCCAGCATGATTTTTAAGCCGCCTTTAAATTCATTGGTATTATATGTAGCCATGAAGGTCCTCGATAAATTCCATCAAATCCGGTAATGATAACGCTTTCTGAACCAAACGGGCAGTCCAATTGCTGGCAAAAAGACTATGCTGCGGCAATTACAAGCCTGACAGCATTGGCTGAAATTCTGGAATTACCGTCGAAAGCTATCGAAAACGGTGAAAAAGCTGATCAGCAATTCAAATTGAAAGTACCACTCGATTACGTTGACTGTATTGAAAAAGGCAACATTGACGACCCATTACTGCGGCAGATTTTACCTGTGGCCGATGAAAACCGGATAATGCCAGGCTTTGTCGATGACCCAGTCGGTGACTTGAATGCGTCGCCCCTGCCAGGATTAATTCACAAGTACCGACACAGGGTTTTACTGGTAACGACGCCAGCCTGTGCCATACATTGCCGGTACTGCTTTCGTCGACATTACCCTTATTCTGAGGGTAGCGCCAATGGCTTTGAATTCAAACAGGCAATCAGCTACATCGAGTCGAATAAGGAAATCAGCGAAGTTATTCTAAGTGGCGGAGATCCGCTTTCACTGGCCGATGCACAACTGGAAAAACTTCTACAGGCCTTGGAAACCATTGATCACGTCAAAACCCTACGATTTCACAGCCGTCTGGCCGTTACGCTTCCGAGTCGAATGACACCTTCACTGAAGTTGCTAATGATGAACAGGCGTTTCAAAACCGTCATGGTTGTTCACTGCAATCACCCCAACGAATTATCTATACGGGTCCGTTCGGCATTAAGCCTGTTTGCTGACAGCCCGATAACACTTTTGAATCAAAGTGTATTGCTGGCCGGTGTTAACGATAATGCCGCCACATTGGCTGAACTCAGTTATGGCCTGTTTGAGTCAGGTGTATTACCTTATTATCTTCACATGCTTGATCCGGTTCAAGGCGCCGAACACTTTAAAGTGTCTCGAGATAATGCAATTAAGATTATGAAAAATATACAAAAAACACTTCCCGGGTATCTGCTGCCAAGACTGGTGGAGGAGATCGCGGGTGAAGCCAGCAAGCGAATGGTTTATTAAAGAATCTTTAAATCAGGTCGATATCAGTTAAATAACATTTAAACCAAGGAATCATGGAAACAGTTACAGAAAATAAAGCACAGTATCCATACAAGGGTATGCCACTTCCCTCTTGTGCGGCTGCTAAAGACAGCATCTTTCACAATTTAGCCGAATTCAACCTATGGATTGAAGAAATTCCTATTGCCAGTCCACTGGAATCCGCCAAGGCAGTTTTCAAAGCACTGTTTGACATGAACAGAACCGAACTGGATTCGGAAACCCGTATGAATGGACTGGAGGCGCTGTTGTCACCTGTCGGTCAATTTACGCACAGTTTACTGGGTCGCTACAACGCCACAACTTTCCCGATGTCGGAAAAGAATTACAAGATTGCATTGTTGGTTCGTGAGATATTTCATGAACTGGTGATCGGTTACAAGCACATTATAACGGAGCATATAGAAAAATCAGAGGTCAACAATCAGCGCAACATGCACGCTATTGCAATCCACCGCATGATGCATTTTCTAAACCAGGTTCTGTTTAATTCTTACCTCATTTATGAAAGCTATCCAAAACATACCTGGATCGAATTACACA
>JARRJW010000165.1:3506-8229 GCA_037388785.1 Gammaproteobacteria bacterium | reverse complement strand
GCTTGCGGTGGATAAGGCTAAAGGGGCCAACATGCCCAACGATACCATTGACATGGCTGTCAAGCGTGGCGCGGGTGGCGCCGACGGTGAAGATAATGATGAATTGCGATATGAAGGCTATGGCCCGGGCGGTACCGCCATTATTGTCGACTGTCTGACAGACAACCGCAATCGAACTGCTTCCGAAGTGCGGCATGCTTTCACCAAGCATGGTGGTAATCTTGGTACCGATGGCTCTGTGTCGTACATGTTTACCAAGCAGGGAGTGATCAGCTATGCCCCTGGCTGTGATGAAGATGTGGTCATGGAAGCTGCGTTGGAGGCCGGTGCTGAAGATGTGCTAAGCAACGACGATGGCTCTGTGGATGTTATAACGGAACCGGAAATGCTGTCAGATGTGAAAGACTCAATGGTTGCCGGTGGCCTTGAGCCGGATAATGCCGAGGTCACTTTTTCAGCCTCGACCAATGCGGAACTGGGTCAGGATGACGCTGAAAAATTAATGAAGATGATCGATACCCTTGAAGACCTCGATGATGTCCAGGAGGTTTATTCCAATGCAGATATTTCGGATGAAATTATGCAGTCTCTGGAAGACTGACGGTAATCAGGTTGCTAAGAATCCTTGGCATTGATCCGGGTTCCAGAATTACCGGTTACGCTGTTATCGAAGGCGATGGAGTGCGGCATATGCACGTGACCCATGGCTTTATCAAAACCCGGGAAGAAAGTTTTCCTGCCCGATTGGGAGAGATTTTTACCGGTATTGCATGTGTTATTGAAGAATTTGCACCAGATGAAGTGGCAATAGAAGACGTTTTTGTTTCCAAGAATGCCTCATCTGCACTGAAGCTTGGCCAGGCCAGGGGAGCGGCCATCTGTGCTGCTGTTCAAGCAGGCTGCAGCGTGTTTGAATACACACCAAGAGCTGTGAAACAGTCAATCTTCGGAAATGGTTCTGCCGAAAAACAACAAGTACAGCACATGGTCAAAATCATGTTGAATCTCAAGGAAAAAATTCAGATGGATGCCTCGGATGCGTTGGGAATTGCCTTGACGCATGCCCATATTCGCTCAACTAATCTGCGATTGCAGACAGGTACCCGTTCGTGATTGGCCGTCTTCGCGGTGAAATCATTACCAAGCAGCCACCCCATCTGATGTTGGACGTTCAGGGAGTCGGCTATGAAATTGAAGCGCCGATGTCGACCTTTTATAACCTGCCTGAAGTGGGTCAGACCACCATGCTCCATACTCACCTGCTGGTGCGTGAAGATGCGCAAATTCTGTTTGGTTTTGCCTCAGAATCTGAAAGATTGCTGTTTAGAACCTTGTTAAAAGTTAATGGCGTCGGCGCCAAGATGGCACTGGTAATACTGTCAGGCATGTCGCTTGATGAATTCAGTCTTTGTGTCCAGTCAGATGATGTTAACGCATTGGTAAGATTACCCGGGATCGGCAAGAAAACAGCTGAAAGGCTGATCATCGAAATGCGCGACCGCCTGGATAAAATGGACACGGCGTCGGTGACCGGGGTCACACAGCCGGTTAAACAGGATGCGCTGTTGAGCCAGGCGTCACCTGTAGCAGACGCGGTCAGTGCGTTGATTGCGTTGGGTTACAAGCCCAATGATGCCAGTCGCCTGGTCAGGGGGGTTGATGCTGAGGGACTCGGCAGTGAACAGATTATCCGCGCTGCATTACAGTCAGTGACCAGCAAATAATGACGGAAGAGCGCATTATTTCTGCTGAATCCACCGAAAATGATGAGGCGGCCATCGACCGCGCCATCCGTCCCAAGTCACTGCAGGATTATGTTGGCCAGCCCTCCGTGCGCGAACAGATGGAAATCTTTATTCCTGCAGCCCGCTCGCGACACGAGGCCCTTGATCATGTTCTGATATTCGGACCACCGGGTCTGGGTAAGACCACTCTGGCTCATATCATCGCCAATGAAATGCAGGTCAGCCTCAGGCAGACTTCCGGGCCGGTGCTTGAAAAACCGGGGGATCTTGCGGCTCTACTGACTAACCTTGAACCGCATGATGTGCTGTTTATCGACGAAATTCACCGGCTCAGTCCCGTAGTCGAAGAAGTGCTTTACCCTGCGATGGAAGATTACCAGTTGGACATCATGATTGGAGAGGGTCCGGCTGCTCGTTCCATCAAGGTCGATTTGCCACCTTTTACATTGGTCGGTGCAACTACCCGGGCTGGATTGCTGACATCACCGCTGAGAGACCGCTTCGGCATTGTTCAACGTCTGGAATTTTACAGTCATGCTGACCTGACACATATTGTCCAGCGTGCTTCCACTATTCTGAATATTAAAATGGATAAATCCGGTGCCGAAGAAGTGGCTAAGCGTTCAAGGGGGACCCCTCGCATCGCCAACAGGTTGCTTCGCAGAGTGCGTGATTATGCTGAGGTCAAGGCCAATGGTGAAGTTTCTCTTGAAGTCGCAGATGCTGCCCTGTCGATGTTAAAGGTTGACCGCGCAGGTTTTGATCACATGGATAGAAAATTATTGTTAACGCTGATGGAAAAATTTGATGGCGGCCCGGTCGGCATCGACAGTCTGGCAGCAGCTATCAGCGAAGAGCGGGGGACACTTGAAGATGTGCTTGAGCCTTACCTGATACAGCAGGGGTTTCTGTTAAGAACCCCCCGTGGACGCATTGCGACGCGTATGGCCTATGAACACTTCAATCTGCCACCTAAAGAAACGGCTCTATCCCAAACCAATCTGACAAGGGATATTTTTGATGTTGATTGAACTTGTGGATTGGCAAGGGTCGAATTTAATTATTAATCGTGTCCTGTTGCTATAGACTCAAGGTTGTGCAGAAATCAACACGATACAATGAATACAAAATATGGATGAAACTGTGACGGAATTCCTATGGCCGGTGCGTGTCTACTATGAAGATACAGATTCCGGTGGTGTGGTTTATTATGCGAATTATCTGAAGTTCATGGAACGTGCCCGAACAGAATTTTTGCGGGCCCTGGGCTTTGAGCAGGACCAACTGATACGTCAGGGTATTATGTTTGCTGTACACCGCACTGAAATTGATTACATTAGTCCCGCCAGATTTAATGATGCCCTGCAGGTCAGTGCAAAAATCCTTCAGAAGAAAAAAGTAAGCCTGACTTTTCAGCAGGAAGTAAGAAAGGAAAATGGTGACGTCTGTAGTCGTGGAGTTATCAAAATAGTGTGTCTTGACCCTGAAAGCTTTAAACCGGTTGCGATGCCGGCTGACATTTTAGAGGCTGTTAATCATGAATAGTGATCTTTCATTTCTAGGCCTGGTTCTGCATGCCAGCCCACTGGTGCAGGCGGTAATGCTGATACTGGTGCTTGCCTCGGTATTTTCCTGGGCCATGATTGTTGACCGCTCCAGGATATTGAAAAAAGCCCGGCAGGAAGCGGATGGATTTGAAGATGATTTCTGGTCAGGCGGTGATCTGGGTGAACTTTACCGGCGAATTGAGCGTAAAGATGATTTCTTCGGTTTATCGGCAGTATTTCATGCGGGTTTTCGGGAATATGCCCGTCTGCAGGAAAACAAGGGTATGGATCCCAATACCGTGGTTGAGGGGGCTCGCCGGGCCATGCGCGTGGCAATGAACCGCGAAATGGATGAGCTTGAAAACCATTTGTCGCAGTTGGCCACAATCGGTTCGACCAGTCCTTACGTCGGTTTATTCGGCACAGTCTGGGGTATTATGAATGCCTTCCATGCGCTGGGGAATGTTAAACAGGCTACCTTGAACCTGGTTGCGCCGGGCATCGCCGAAGCATTGATCGCCACTGCCATGGGGTTGTTTGCAGCGATACCGGCTGTTGTGGCTTATAACCGTTTCTCCAATGATGTGACAAGAATGGAAAACCGGTTTGAAGATTTTGTTGAAGAGTTTTCAAATATACTGCAGCGCCAGGCTCACCTGAAGAAATGAAATTTCTGCAATTAATCTTTTTAGCAAGCCAAATCCTGAATCTATATACGGGTTCCAGGTAAAAGAAAAAGTTTATGGCTAGAAAACAGAAAACCCGACGACCGATGGCAGAGATCAATGTTGTGCCGTACATTGATGTCATGCTGGTATTGCTGGTGATATTCATGATCACGGCCCCTTTGTTGACGCAGGGTGTCAAGGTTGATCTGCCGCAGGCCGAGGCGGAGCCGATTGAAGAAGACAGCAAGCGACCATTGGTGGTTTCCATCAACAGTGAGGGAGGCTTTTTTATCACATACGATGATGACCGTACCCAGGCAGTTGATGAAACCGACATGCTGCATAAGACCGCGGCAATTATCAGCATGAATAAAAATATACCGGTAATGGTGAAAGGCGACAGAAATGTAGCCTATGGCAGGGTTGTTGAAGCCATGGTGATTTTACAGGAAGCCGGTGCACCTTCTGTCGGGCTGATTACAGAGTCACCAGAAAACTAACCAGAAAACTAATTGGCATGTGGCAGTTGATCAAAGAAAACCCGTTGGCATTTATATTGTCAGCTGCCGTGCATGCAGTTGTTGTGGTATTGATGGTTGTTGGTGTTGACTGGCGGGAGCCGCCAAAAAAGATTGTCAACAAGGTGGATGTTGTTCAGGCAAGGATAGTCGATGATTCTCTGCTTCAGGCAGAAATTAACAAGCAGAAACAGCTGCAACAGGAAAAAAAGGAGCAGGAAAAAAAGCGTTTGGCTGACATTAAG
>JARRJW010000165.1:0-3449 GCA_037388785.1 Gammaproteobacteria bacterium | reverse complement strand
ATTTGGAAAAAAAGCGCAAGCAAGCTGAAAAGCAAGCGATAGAAGAAAAAAAGAAAAAACAGGAAGCTCAAAAGAAAGCTGAAGCTGAAAAAAAGCAAAAAGCTGAACTTGAGAAAAAACGTAAGGAAGCTGAAGCCAAGAAAAAAGCTGAAGAGAAAAAACGCAAGGAAGCTGAAGCCAGGAAAAAAGCTGAGGAGAAAAAGCGTAAGGAAGCTGAAGCCAAACGCAAGGCTGATGAGAAGCGCAAAGCAGAAGAAAAGCGGAAAGCGGAAGCAGAACGCAAGAAACGTGAAAAACTGGCGCAGGAAAAAGCTGAGCGCGAGGCCAGGGAAAGGGAAATCGCTGAACAACTGGCCGCCGAAGCAGCGTCCAGGGAACGAGCATCTGCGATGCTGGCAATAAAACAGAAGGTTCAGCAAAGCTGGCTGCGTCCAGTTGGCAGTCCAACCGGTTTGAAATGTACCGTCAGGGTGCGTTTAATTCCAACAGGTGATATCGTGCCGGGAAGCATTCAGATTGTTAAATCCAGTGGCAACGGCGCGTTTGATCGTTCTGTCGAAAAAGCGATTGAAAAGGCCCAGCCATTGCCAGTACCTAAGGGTACGGCATTTGAGCAGTTCAGAAGCATTGACTTTGTGTTTGATCCGGTAGAGTAATTTTTAAATAAAATTTGAAGAGCATATGAAAACCATTCAATTTATTTCCACAAGCCTGCTAATTCTGTTTTTCCTGGTTTTCAGGCCGGTTTATGCTGAAAACCTGGTGATTGAAATTACAGAAGGCGCGGAAGGTGCGCTGCCAATCGCTGTAGTGCCGTTCAAGTGGGTTGGGCCGGCAGCGCAACTGCCATTGCATGATGTTGGCAAAATTATCAGTGATGATTTGAAGCGTTCCGGTCGTTTTAGCCCATTAGCCGAGGACAAGATGCTTTCAAGACCCTCATCTAACGATGCCATCGATTTCAGAGACTGGCGAGTGGTTGGCGTTGAAAACCTGGTAGTCGGCCAGGTAGAACCCAACACTGCGGGTGGCTATATCATAAATTTCAAATTATATGATGTTTACCGGGGAGAGCAGGTTACCGGCTTCAGCGTACCCACTACGGCCCGGAGTCTTCGTACCACGGCTCACCAGATCGCCGATACTATTTATGAAACTCTGACCGGCGAAAATGGTGCATTTGCTACCCGTATCGCCTATGTGGTAAAAATCACTTCTTTCAAAGGAATTAACGGTGCTCCTGCCTGGTCACCGGATGGTCGTTACCTGGCGATGACGCTGTCCAAAGATGGCAATCCTGATATTTATGTAATGAATCTGAATACCCGCAAGTTACGTGTGTTAAGCAAGCACTGGGGTATCGATACCGAGCCTGCCTGGTCGCCTGATGGCAAGTTTATTATCTTTACTTCTGACCGGTCTGGGTTACCCCAGGTCTACCGGGTGCCTGTAAGTGGCGGATCACCGGAACGTCTGACCTTTGAGGGTGAATCCAATGCCAGGGCATCCTATGCGCCAGATGGTAAAAGTCTGGTCATGGTGACGCGCATCAATGGTAATTACCGTATTGCCGTTCTGGAACTGGCCGATAAGCAGTTCAGGGTACTTACCAACGGTAAACTGGATGAATCCCCTAGTTTCGCACCAAACGCTAGCATGATAATTTATGCAACCACGACGCGTGGCAATACCGAATTATCTGCAGTTTCATTCGATGGTCGGGTTCGTCAGCGATTGGCTTTACAATCAGGCGATGTAAGAGAGCCGGTCTGGTCACCAAGATTGCAATAACAGGAGAGAGGAAATGAGATACAAATACATGCACTGGGTATTGATGCTGACAGTAATACTGTTTTTTTCGGGTTGTGAGTCCGTTCTGAAGAATGACGGTTCATCCACATCCGGTGCAACGGTGTCTGAAGGTGACGGGGCTTCAACTTCGGGCGCCAGCCGCTATGGCGATTGGTCAGGGAACCCTTTGGATAATCCTAACAGTCCACTTTATACCAAGGTGATTTACTTTGATTTTGATACCAGCGACATTCGTTCGGAATTTTATGAAGTGCTGCGTGCACACGCGGAATACCTGGTTTCCAATCCCCAGGCCAATTTAACTATTGAAGGCCACTGTGACGAACGCGGTACGCGTGAGTACAACATTGGCCTGGGCGAACGTCGAGCCATGGCGATTAAGCGTTTCTTTGAGGCAGAAGGTGTTGAAGGCAGTCGCATCAATACCATCAGTTACGGCGAGGAACGTCCTGCAGATGATAGTCATGGCGAAGCTGCATGGGCTATGAATCGTCGCGGTATATTGTTGTATTAATTGTTGGCATATTTGATATATGAAGTTTCAGAAAAAAATTAACTGTTTAGTCTCTGCTGCGATGATAGTGGCGCTTTCGCCACTGTCATCGGTTTCAGCACAATCAATTGACAACCGTGTGGAAAGACTGGAACGCCGTATCAGTCAGTTGACTGAACTGATGCTGCAGGTTGAAACACTGAAACGTGAAAACAGTCAGTTACGTGGTCAGATTGAGTTGCAGTCTCATACCATTGAAGATCTGAAACGCCGTCAGCGTGATTTATATATCGATATTGACCAGCGGCTGACCAATATGCAGCAGTCCAGTTCCGTTCCTTCTGCGGCGCCAGCCAATACCGGGACTACTGCTGTGCCGGCCACCGTGAACCCCACACCGCCGGCTCAACAGACAGTTTCTTCATACTCGCCTGTTCAGCAGGAGACCTCGATAACATCCCAGGCACAGAAGGATTATGACAAGGCCTATAAACTGCTTGTCAGCCCTGAGAAGCGTTATGCTGACGCCAGCAAAGCGTTCGGGCAATTCCTGCAGGCTCATCCACAAAGCCCATTGGCGGACAATGCCCAGTACTGGTTGGCAGAAGCCAATTATGTGCTACAGAAAAATGAGATTGCGCTGGCAGAATTTGACTAACCAGGTAATTTCAAAATTTCCGGGCAGTTCTGAAGCCAGCCTGGCCAAAAAACGTCTACAGCGTATTGCTTCCGGCAACTGATTCTTATCAGTTCTTTCATGTCGTACAAATTACTGATCAAGGAAATTTTCTATTCTTTGCAGGGTGAAAGTACGCTCGTTGGTTTACCCACCGTGTTTGTAAGACTGTCCGGTTGTCCTCTCAGGTGTGGCTATTGCGACACCACCTATGCTTTTAAAGGCGGTGAACATATGACTGGTGAGAAAATTCTCTCAAAAGTTAAAAGTTTCGATACCCGTTATGTCTGTGTCACTGGTGGTGAGCCGCTTGCCCAAAAAGATGCATTGTATTTGTTAAAAGATCTGTGCGATCAGGATTACCACGTATCCCTGGAAACCAGTGGTGCAATTGATATATCGCAGGTTGATCCGCGCGTAATTAAAGTGGTGGATGTTAAAACACCGGCCTCGGGTGAAATGAAAAAA
>JARRJW010000164.1:5715-7959 GCA_037388785.1 Gammaproteobacteria bacterium | reverse complement strand
GCTTATACCGTGCAGCTACTGGCAACTTCCGAGAAAAAAGGACTAATTGGCCATATCGATAAAAACGGAATCAAGGGTGAAATGATCGTTTTTGAAACGCAAAGGAATGGCAAAAAATGGTATGCGCTGCTTTACGGGGTGTATCCATCAAGGGAACAGGCAATCAAGGCGCGCGACAGCCTGCCAAAAAGTTATAAGGCATCCAATGCCTGGGTCAGATCAGTAATTTCTATCAAATCATCAAAATAATCTTGAATTGATTAAAGCTGGTGTAAAAAGGCTATCTCCGCTATCCTTGCCGGTTCGATTTACGATCAAATAAATGGATGGGGCTTTGGAGTGAAGACTGATATATCAGCCTTTTCTAGCCCTGTCTGGATGAACAATCAGGACAGAGCCCTTCGGAAATGTCCATTAAGAATGTGAGGTTTGCAATGAGCCAAGGTTCCTTGCCGGCAAAACACGGCCTATATGACCCTGCTAACGAACATGATGCCTGTGGTGTCGGTTTCGTAGCGCATATTAAAGGTCAAAAGAGCCATAGTATCGTTGAACAGGGCTTGACCATTCTGGAAAGGCTGACACATCGTGGTGCCGTAGGTGCAGATCCGAAGGCGGGCGATGGCGCTGGAATTCTTCTGCAAATGCCGGACAAGTTTTTTCGTGCAACTGTAGACTTTGAATTGCCGGCGCTCGGTCAGTATGCCGTTGGCATGTTGTTTTTACCCAGTCATTCCGCCACGCAAAAACAGGCACAGGAAGTTGTTGAAAAATACATAAAATCTGAAGGCCAGACATTGTTAGCCTGGCGTGATGTGCCGGTCGATAACAGTGGTCTCGGTTATAGTGTGCTTCCGACCGAACCGGTAGTACGTCAGGTTTTCATCCAGTGTGGTGATAACTGCGCTGATCAAAGTGCCTTTGAACGTAAACTGTTTGTTATTCGTAAACAAATCGATAACTTTATCCGTGAAACGGATATGCAAGGTAAGGAAGATTTTTATTTCAGTTCCTTCTCCTCCCGCACCATTGTTTACAAGGGCATGCTGTTGTCTGACCAGGTTGGTCAGTATTACAAAGATTTAACCGATGAGCGGATGGAATCAGCCCTGGCATTGGTACATCAGCGTTTCTCTACCAATACTTTTCCAACATGGGATCTTGCTCACCCGTTCAGAATGATCGCCCACAACGGTGAAATCAATACCGTCCGCGGTAATGTCAACTGGATGGCAGCCCGCAAGGAAGGTATGGCGTCAGAAATTCTTGGTGATGACCTGGATAAAATCTGGCCCTTAATCCCTGAAGGGCAATCAGATACCGCCTGTTTCGATAATGCACTGGAATTACTGGTCATGGGTGGTTATTCCATGGCGCACGCCATGATGATGCTGATCCCGGAGGCCTGGGCTGGCAATCCCCAGATGGATGATGAGCGCAGGGCATTTTATGAATACCATGCTGCCCTGATGGAACCCTGGGATGGACCGGCTGCTGTCGCTTTCACCGATGGTCGACAGATCGGCGCCACCCTGGACAGAAATGGTCTGCGCCCTGCCCGCTACCTGATCACCGACGACGACTTGGTTGTGATGGGTTCAGAAATGGGTGTGCTGCAAATTCCCGAAGAAAAAATCATTAAAAAATGGCGCTTACAGCCCGGCAAGATGTTCCTCATCGATATGGAACAGGGCCGAATCATCGATGATGAAGAAGTTAAGGCTGAACTGGCGGCATCCAAACCTTACCGTGAATGGCTGAACAAAACCCAGATACACCTTGAAGATCTTCCTAAAGGTGTTGGCGTCATGGCACCAGACAAGGAGACTTTGCTGGATCGCCAACAGGCATTCGGTTATACCCAGGAAGACATCAAGTTTTTACTCAAGCCGATGATTTTAACCGGTATGGAAGCGACCGGTTCAATGGGTGCGGATAATCCCCCTGCGGTTTTATCCAGCAAACCCAAGCACCTGTCCAACTATTTCAAACAGTTGTTTGCCCAGGTCACCAATCCGCCCATTGATCCGATACGTGAAGAAATCGTGATGTCACTGGTTTCCCTGGTTGGTCCTCGTCCTAATCTTCTTGGCAATGGCGAAAATGCTGCCGATATGCGTCTTGAATGCAAGCAGCCGGTGTTGCGAAATGTTGATCTTGAGCGTATTCGGAATGTAGAAGACACCAGTAACGGGGCTTTCCGGACAAAAACCCTGCACATGACTTATCCGGCTGATGAAAAAG
>JARRJW010000164.1:0-5705 GCA_037388785.1 Gammaproteobacteria bacterium | reverse complement strand
GAAAAAGAATCCGGTATGCAGCCTGCACTTGAACGACTTTGTGATGAAGCTGAACAGGCTGTCAGGGAAGGATTCAATATTCTTATATTGTCTGACAGGCAAGTGGATGCCGATAACATTGCAATCCCTGCCCTGTTGGCGACCTCAGCAGTGCATCATCACCTGATTGAGCGTGGTTTACGAACCGAGTCCGGGCTCGTGATCGAAACCGGTGCAGCACTGGAAGTACACCACTTTGCAACGCTGGCAGGGTATGGCGCAGAAGCTATTAACCCCTACCTTGTGTTTGAAACCATCCAGGAAACCTTACCTGAAATCAAGGATGCGCCAGAGTACAAGGAAGCCTGTGCACGCTATGTCAAAGCTGTTGGTAAAGGCCTGTTCAAAGTTATGTCAAAAATGGGTATTTCAACTTACCAGTCGTACTGTGGAGCCCAGATATTTGACGCAGTAGGCTTGTCAACGCCGTTTGTCGATAAATATTTCACTGGCACGGCAACCACTATCGAAGGTATTGGTCTTGATGAGGTTGCTGCTGAAGCCGTGAGCTGGCATCAGGATGCCTATGGTGAAAAAGAAATTTACAAGCGTCACCTCGATGTTGGAGGCGATTATGCCTACCGTATTCGTGGTGAAGACCATGTCTGGACACCCGATTCAATTGCCAAGTTGCAGCATGCCGTGCGAGGCAATGATGCTCAGACATTTCAACAATTCTCGGATATGATCAACCTTCAGAGTGAGCGCTTGCTTACTTTGCGCGGCTTGATGGACTTTAACTTTGCTGACCAACCTTTGTCATTGGATGAAGTAGAGCCGGCCAGCGAAATTGTCAAACGTTTTGCCACCGGTGCGATGTCATTTGGTTCAATTTCGTATGAAGCGCATTCAACTTTAGCGCGTGCCATGAACCAGATCGGTGGTAAATCCAATACCGGTGAAGGTGGTGAAGAGGGTGAATTCCGATGACATCCAGATCAAGATGCACAGGGTGCCAAGCCTGGTGAAGGTGGGCAGCTACCGGGCCATAAGGTCAATCAGCAAATTGCCAGGGTTCGTCATTCCACGCCAGGTGTTGGCCTGATCTCACCTCCTCCACATCACGATATCTACTCGATTGAGGACTTGGCTCAGCTGATTCATGATTTAAAAAATGTTCAGCCAAAATCCCGTATCAGTGTAAAGCTGGTTTCAGAAGTGGGCGTCGGTACCGTCGCTGCCGGTGTTTCCAAAGCGCACGCCGATCATGTCACTATTGCCGGCTATGATGGTGGTACTGGTGCGTCGCCGTTGACTTCCGTCAAGCATGCCGGTTCTCCCTGGGAAATCGGTTTGGCTGAAACTCACCAGACTTTGGTTTTGAACCGCTTGCGTTCGCGAATTGCCGTGCAGGCTGACGGTGGTATGCGTACCGGTCGTGACGTAGTGGTTGCTGCTTTGCTGGGTGCTGATGAAATCGGTTTCGCGACCGCTCCATTGATTGCAGAAGGTTGTCTGATGATGCGTAAGTGTCACCTCAACACCTGCCCTGTCGGTGTCGCCACCCAGGATCCCGAGTTACGCAAGCGCTTTAAAGGCAAACCCGAACACGTTATTAATTATTTCTTCTTCGTAGCAGAAGAAGTGCGTCAACTGATGGCTAAACTGGGTTACAAAACATTCAGTGAAATGGTGGGCCAGTCAGATAAACTGGATATGCGTAAAGCCATCAGCCACTGGAAAGCCAAGGGGCTGGACTACAGTCGTTTGCTGACCAAACCGGTGGCCGCTGAGGGTGATACGGTTTACTGGTCAGAGACCCAGGATCATGGCATCGAAAGAGCCCTGGATAACAAGCTTATCGAACAGGCTAAACCGGCTCTTGATAGTGGTGAAAAAGTCGAGATAGCAATCGACATTGAAAATACCAACAGAACATTTGGAACGCTGCTGTCTGGCCGCCTGGCTGAGAAATATGGCCATGCTGGCCTGCCTGAAGACACCATTACAATTAATGCTAAAGGAACGGCTGGTCAGTCGTTTGGTGCATGGGTCACCAAGGGTGTCACCATCAGGCTTGCCGGTGAAGGCAACGACTATGTCGGCAAAGGTTTGTCAGGCGGTAAACTGATTATTGCGCCGCCAGCGGAATGCAAAATCGAAAAGGCCGAAGAAAACGTCATTGTTGGCAATACCGTTTTATTTGGTGCGATCAGTGGCGAATGCTACTTCCGCGGAGTCGGTGGTGAGCGTTTTGCTGTAAGAAACTCGGGAGCCAGGGCCGTTGTTGAAGGTGTCGGTGACCATGGCTGTGAATACATGACAGGCGGCATTGTCGTTTGCCTGGGTCAAACCGGCCGAAATTTTGCTGCTGGCATGTCTGGTGGTGTAGCCTATGTCTTAGACGAGGCTGGTGATTTCGAACAGCGCTGTAACCTGGCCCAGGTCGAGCTTGAGCCAATCGCTGAAGAAGATGATGCATTGGAAGCCTTGGAACACCAGGGCGGCGACCTCGAAACCCACGGACGAGTCGATGTCAGTCATGATATGAC
Organism: Gammaproteobacteria bacterium; assembly: GCA_037388785.1. Lineage (GTDB taxonomy): Bacteria > Pseudomonadota > Gammaproteobacteria > Chromatiales > Chromatiaceae > JABDQZ01. Next base: position 3,174 of record JARRJW010000164.1, on the reverse strand, counting down.
GCGTTTTGATGCCATTCGCCTGAAACAACTCATTGAAAATCACTTTGAATACACACAATCAGCGGTAGCGGAAAAAATTCTTGATGACTGGGACAGTTGGCTGCCAAAATTTGTCAAAGTCATGCCAGTTGATTACCGACGTGCGTTGCTGGAAATGCAGCAACAGCAGAAAACGGCTTCAGCCGCGTAAAGCAGGAAGGAGTAAGTTAAAGCCATGGGTAAACCTACCGGATTTCTGGAAATTGAACGACAGGACAGACAGTACAAACCTGTTGCTGACCGAGTCACCCACTACAATGAATTTGTCATCCCACTTTCCGATGAAGAACTGGGAAGTCAGGGTGCGCGCTGCATGGATTGTGGCATACCGTTTTGTCATAATGGCTGCCCGGTCAATAACATCATTCCCGACTGGAATGACCTGGTTTTCAAGCAGCAATGGCAAGAAGCACTCGAAGTGCTGCATTCAACCAATAACTTCCCGGAAGTGACGGGTAGAATCTGCCCTGCTCCCTGCCAGGAAGCCTGTACACTGAACCTGGAAAATGCGCCAGTATCGATCAAATCGATCGAATGTGCGATTGTTGACAAAGGCTGGCAGGAAGGCTGGATACGCCCACAGATTGCCCGGCATAAAACTGGAAAGCGTGTCGCCATCATTGGTTCAGGTCCTGCCGGTATGGCCTGCGCGCAGCAGTTGGCAAGAGCTGGCCATGTAGCTGTCCTTTATGAAAAACAGGAAAGAATCGGTGGCCTGGTGCGTTTTGGTATTCCAGACTTCAAGCTTGATAAAACCCTGCTTGATAAACGTATGGGACAGATGCGTGCTGAAGGTGTTGAATTTCATACCAACGTCAATGTCGGAGTCGACTTGCCGATCGAGAAGCTGGTCGATGACTGCGATGCAGTTGTCCTGACTGGTGGTTCAGAAAAGCCCCGTGATCTGCCTGTTCCCGGCCGCGAGTTAAATGGTGTGCACTTTGCCATGGATTTTCTGCGTGGCAACACCAAACGGGTTCAGGGTATCGATAATCCACAGGAACCGTTCATCGATGCTGAAGGCAAACATGTGCTGGTGATTGGTGGTGGTGATACAGGTTCTGACTGCATTGGTACCTCCAACCGTCATGGTGCACTTTCCGTCACACAAATTGAAATTATGCCACAGCCGCCTGAGCAGGAAGACAAAGGCAGTGTCTGGCCCTATTGGCCGAATAAAATGCGAACCTCATCCAGCCAGGAAGAGGGCTGTGAGCGCCAGTGGTGTGTCGCTACCAAGCAGTTTAACGATGATGGCAACGGTAATGTCAAATCGGCTACCTGTGTCAAAGTTGAATGGAACAAAGATGACAACGGTAACTGGCAGATGTCCGAAGTGGCGGGCTCAGAATTTGAAATCAAGACAGACCTTGTGGCCTTGGCAATGGGTTTTGTTCATCCCGTTCATGAGGGCATGATTGAAGACCTCGGGGTCGAACTCGATAACCGCGGTAATGTTAAAGGCGATACTGAAGGTCATGAAGCATATAAAACTTCAATACCCGGCATCTTCTCAGCAGGCGATATGCGTCGCGGCCAGTCACTGGTTGTCTGGGCGATTCGCGAAGGCCGTCAGTGTGCCAGGGCGGTTGATGAATACCTGATGGGGACTTCAGAACTGCCTCGATAGCAACTATTTCATCATTGCAAAAAGACAATTTATTACATCAAATACTACGTAATATTTAGCCAGCAGGCTAACCATTGAACTTTCTCAGGTCTTGCAAAAAAAGGATGTTTTTGCAGAGCCTTCAGGGACAAATTCACGGCCCTCCTGAGAAAGCTCATGGTTAGCCGAATAATTTTCAGGACATTAGAAATTGACTGAACTACAAAACGACCGCTTTCTAAAAGCCCTCCTGCGTGAACCCGTCGACATGACACCGGTTTGGATGATGCGCCAGGCTGGAAGATATCTTCCTGAATATCGTGCAACCCGTAAACAGGCTGGCAGTTTCCTCGATTTATGTAAAAACCCTGATTTGGCCTGCGAGGTAACGCTGCAGCCGCTGGAGCGTTACCCACTGGATGCGGCTATCTTGTTTTCTGACATTCTGACTATTCCCGATGCGATGGGGCTTGGCCTGTACTTCGAAACCGGAGAAGGTCCGAAATTTTCCAACCCGGTTCAGGATGAAAAAGCGGTCGCAAATTTATCTGTGCCGGACGCGGAAACGGAACTCAAATACGTCATGGACGGGGTACGAACGATTCGCAGAGAGCTCAATGGACGTGTGCCATTAATAGGCTTTTCAGGCAGCCCCTGGACACTGGCAACTTACATGGTTGAAGGTGGCAGCACCAAGAACTTCTCCATCGTCAAAGGCATGATGTTCGACCGCCCTGACCTGATGCACCAGATTCTTTCTGTCACAGCCGACTCGGTTACCAGTTACCTGAATGCCCAAATTGCCGCCGGCGCCCAGGCAGTGATGATCTTTGATACCTGGGGAGGTGTGCTAACGCCACGTGACTACCAGGCTTTTTCACTGGATTACATGCAGAAAATCGTCAATGGTCTCACGCGTGAAGCCGATGGCCGCAAAGTGCCGATTATCTTATTTACCAAGGGCGGCGCCATGTGGCTGGATAAAATGGCCGACACCGGATGTGATGCGTTGGGTGTTGACTGGACAGTTGACCTGGCGACGGCCCGAAACCTGGTTAACGATCGTGTCGCACTGCAGGGCAATATGGATCCGAGTATTCTTTATGCCTCACCTGATCGGATTAAAGAAGAAGTGGCAACAATTTTGGCCAGCTACGGTAAAGGGCCCGGTCATGTCTTTAACCTGGGTCATGGTATTCACCCCGAGATTAATCCTGAGCATCCGGCCGCGATGATTGAAGCGGTGCATGAACTTAGCAAGCCCTATCACCTGTAGGCGTTTTCAAAGTTTCCAGATAATTATTTCAGGAGACGCGTAAACCCATCCTTGGGGCTAGCTTCGGCATCCATGCCTCAGACACTCCAGAAATAATCATTCTGAAAACTTCATTAAATTTCGAGGTCTGGATTCAAGTTGGGCGCGCTCAATTATCGATGTCCTGTAAATCAGGACATTGGTTGTTGAGTGCCAGCTAAATCTGAATTACAGGTAATAAACCGTTCCTGTCATAATCTTTGAAGTCAGC
>JARRJW010000163.1:0-4780 GCA_037388785.1 Gammaproteobacteria bacterium | reverse complement strand
ATGCAGGAATGAACGCCCCTCAAGGTTTGCCTGCAATGTCATGTCTCGCTTGCCAATGATGAAATAGGCATTGCGTGACAGCCCCCATTCCGGCCGAACCTGAGACCAGTCGAGGGAATTACGCTGAATATCGGCAAATGCCTTGACCGGATCATCGTATTCTTTGTCAGGCTGTAATTCCGGCAGGCGCTCCAGGGCGCACAAATGTGAAGCCGAACGTAATCCATTACGCAGCCGGTCTATGTAAATCAAATGTGATGATGGCAATAACTCGAGGTCATGCATGGTGAGCTCATCAGTTGTTGTATTATGAAATGCCGGTATAAACCAGACATCATCATCAATAACCAGCCCCTGCTGTTTCAGACGGCTTCTTACCTGCGGTTTATTGGCCATTTGCGCCAGTGCCCTGGCATTGACAAGGCCGTGATCCCCCCCGCAGGCTCCACAGTCGAGGGCCGATTCGTAAGGGTTGTTTTCAGAAGTACTGCCATGTCCTACCAACAGCACAAAACGGGAGAACTGACCGGTTAAACCAATTGAGCGCAGCGCAGTGCTGACAAAACCTGCCTGTTCATCAATACTGAAACCGATTCGGCCCAGACGTTCCAGTTGAATACGCGAATAGTAGGAATTAATTTTATAAGAGGTTCTCAGTTTTTCAATAAAGCCCAATGCTTCCTTGTCATCAATGCCAAGTTCAGCTTTAAATTCTCCGCAGTCTTTCTGGTTGCCAAGTGCGCGTTCACGCAGCTCACGAATCATGTCATCGGTAATGTTTTCTATGGCAATACCCAGATCATTCTCTAACGCCTGGGCAATTACTGCACGCTGCACCGCCCGAACAATGGAATCCGCCTGCTGCCTATCCAACTTGTCCAGTAATAACTGTGTCGGTGGTTTTTCATGGTTCAAATGTTTACGCCAGCGATTATAAACACTGGGCGCCAGGGTTTTACCCAGCATGTCAAAACCAAACAGCAGACCGACGGCCTCAACTGTGACAAACGGTGTCAGTATGGATTCCTTTAAATCATGTAGCACTTTCTCAAGAGCCGAAAGACCAGCTTCGTCGATAACCCATTCTTCACGGGAAATTTCCAGCACCAGGTTTTTTGGTGTCAGCAGAATCGGGCATAAATAGTTTTCACTCCCCTTACCCAATTCCATAAAACTGAATGGCACTCCAAAAAAACCGGCAATACCGTAAGTCTGGTAATCACCAACCGACTCCATCACCCTGCGAATACGTTCGGAACGGGTGTCAATACAGAACAGCGCCTGCACAAAGGGGCGTTTTTCCCTGGCTGGCTGTTCCTTATAATCCAGATTATTCAACAACGTCTGGGTTGCATTGGATTCAAGCGCATTGAGCCAGATAAGTCCTTCCTGATCCTCAAGGTCTTTAATTGCCTTGTAAAGCTGTTGCAACTGTTCAACGTCAAGTGCTTTCAATTCTGCTGAGTTACCGGTTAATTCTGACAATTGAGTCAGACTGTTAGCCGTATTGACAGCATTGCGCCTGATCTTTTTAGCCAGATAGTCTTCTCGCATTTCACTGGCAATCTGCTTATTGCCAATCAAAAAAGTTTCTTCAACACGTTGCGATAAACTGGGAACCAGACTGCCACTGTAAAGCTCATATCTCAGGAAGGTCTCAAAGGTTCTTTCTTCAACAGCATGTCGAATGCTGTTAAGTGTGAACAGATCCTTATACGCCGGACTTTCCTGCAAAAGAATGACCGACAAAGTTAACCGGACAGCCAGGTATTCAACCAGGTCACCCGGATATTGCCGGGCCCAGTAATAATCATTGGCATTTTCACGCCAGCGTATAAAACCAACCCATCCATGTAAGCGAGACAGCTCACGGGTGAAATAACTGATCCAGTATTCCTCGGGAACCTTTAACAGTGTCATCACTTGCGCAATAACACCTTCGGCGGATTCCTCACTTTCAACGATAGCGCGAATACGGTTGGCACGTTTGGAAAGCCATGCATTCCTGGTTGCCAGCGTATACCAGGCTTTAAAAAAGCCCTCATGCCGGGAAGGCATCTTCCACACGGACTGTCCCTCATCAAAAAAGTCCAGGCATGCTTTGATAACCAGTTCATCCAGTTCGTTGCCAAGCTCAGTTCCATGCAATAAATCAAATGATTCATAGATGGGTTGTTCCAGGGGGAATTTTTTATTTAAAAAGTCACGCAATTGATCATCAGAAATAGCCGGACTGAACGACTGATCATTGCCTTCGATAACCTGTTTGACTGTATCAATGTCGGAAAAAATATTCTCTTCCGGCAATCCTGTTGAAGGATTTGTCAGAATTTTCATAAGCCACTGATTCAGATCGATACCGGGTATAGGATCATGGTTCCGGGAAATTTTCTTGACCGATTCAAGCAGGCTTTGTCGACTGATTTTAGCTTCGTCCAGATAGTGCTGATATTCAGCCCTGGTTAAAAATGTACGTGTATGAAAAAGTTTTTCAGCCTTTCTTACGGCCTCGGAAAAATGCATTTTTTCAAGGCCGTGCATAGGATTATGATGAATAAAATTGCGCATGGGCCAAAAGAACGGAATGGGTTCTCCCGCTACATAAATCATACTGCGTATACTGAGTTTTTTCCCAAGAGCCAGAGACATCAGAACCCTCCTGCCTTGAGCAATCCCATTAGTACTATGCCAGTCAGTACCGCGCCATACACCAGTGTGGAAATCATACCCAGGTCATCAATCGAGTTACCGGCCGATTCTCCAGTGATTAACCCCTGAAGCAGGCGCATGCCAGACCAGGCCCAGAAAAACCAGCTAACTGCCAGTACCAGGGCCACCAGCGGCAATATAATCATTTGTTCTGTAATCGAGGCAAACATGATGAAAAAGCCTGGAAAAACAGGCGTTGCAATAACAGCAAGTATGACAATCACCAACATTCTCGAAAGCCTCGGCAGAGAATCAGCAATGCCGCCAATTAACCCGGCATACATGGTGTCGAACCGTTTTTCCAATTCAGCTCCCAGCAGCGTCAACATCGTCAGAGGCAGACTCAGGCCGAGAATGTAATAAAACATGGAAGATGTATTCTGCATTGGCAATGTCCATAATATCGCCCACAAGGAAACAGCCATGAAACCTGTCCAGATTCCCACATCCCTGATAACCAGCGACCTGAGTGCATAAAATACTGATGTCAGTACCGCCCAGTACAGCAGCCAGTCAGGAACTGAAACCTGCAACTTGTTAACAATCAACAAACCAACCATAGGCCAGACAACAATGACAGCATTTTTCAGCCAGGGGTTGGCAAGCTTTTTATAAAGCAGCATAAACAGCATACTGAACGGAAACAGCGGGAAGAAAAATGCCGCAAGCAACCATTCAATGTTCATCATGTCCACCTCAAAAGGGTGTTGAGCTTTTGAGCCAGGGCAAAAATACGCTTGGAGAACCAGCCGTATATATCCGCCACCAGCAACTCTCTGGAAAGCAAAGCATACAGGCTTAGCCAGATTGAATGTTTAATCTGCAAACCTTTAGCCGTTCTGTCTGAATAGTAAACCAGTAACCAGCCTAAAATCACGGCAAGCGTTACAATCAGAACAAACAGCTCAAACCAGACCAGGTCAACCCCTGCCGCCAGGTAAAGCAAATCAGAAGCATTCGGGTCAGGATATAGAAATACATTGAAACCATGACTGATAACAGCATAGCCAACAACAACGATGGCAAACGAGGCAATAATCATTGTGAAGAGTCGCCAGGGATTGGTCGTCTGCATTTTATACGCAGAGAAAACCAGTTGCGCACCGGTTACCCAGCCAAAAAACAGTAGAACAATTGCTCCCTGTTTTTGAAAATAATCCTGTTCCACCAGCCAGTGTGCAGCAACCAGAATAATCAGCGGCATAATCAGGGTCACCGCAGCCATTACCAGCCAGGGCTGCTTCTGACGTTTAGCCTGACGCTCCAGCACAAAAGTGTACAATTCATTTTTCGGCACGCCATCTGATTTGCGTGCATCACCTATGACACCACCAGCTCCCAGGAACAGCGTACCCTTAAACAGGCCGTGAGCTATCAGGTGAAATACAGCCAGTGAAAATGCGCCGACGCCACATTCCATAATCATAAAACCCATTTGTCCCATTGTGGAGTAGCCCAGTGCCTTTTTAATATCATTCTGTGTCAGCATCAGCATGGAACCGATGACCGCAGTAATCAGACCGACGATAAACATCAAGTGCAAAACATCATGGGTCTGCATATAAAGTGGTGCAAAACGGTTAACCAGAAACCCTCCGGCATTAACAATTCCCGCATGCATAAGTGCAGATACAGGCGTTGGACCTGACATCGTGTACGGCAACCAGCTGTGCAATAGAAACTGTGCCGACCGGGCAAATGCAGAAAGCGCGATGAGCATGCCGCTTGCCTCAACAACCGACAAACCGGCAATGGTCCTGACCTGGGAATCTTCACCAATGAGCCTGAATAAATCCGTTAAAGACCAGGTACCATAAGCGTGGTAAAGCAATGCAGCTGCCAGCACCAGGGGTAAATCACCAAATCGATAGGTAATCAGTGTCCACATGGCATAACGCTGGGATGATGGGTTTCGGGTATCGTGGCCCAGCAGAAAATATAAAAAGACACCTATCAGATGCCATGCAATGATTAAAACAAGAAGATCACCGGCCGCAACCATGAAAAGCAGGGATGAAGTCATCAAACCCAACAGCACAAAATATCGGGTATAACCTTCTTCATCCGCCAT
>JARRJW010000162.1:4703-9492 GCA_037388785.1 Gammaproteobacteria bacterium | reverse complement strand
AGTTCGTTGGCCCTGTATGCCTGGCGCGCCAATTCGATTCGCAGCCGGGTGCATTTTGAAATTATTTCCAGGGAAACGGCATTGCTGGTTAACAATGTAATTCTTGTGGTTGCAGCAGCCAGTGTACTGCTGGGAACACTTTATCCGTTAATTCTTGACGCGCTGGAACTTGGCAAAATTTCTGTAGGACCTCCATACTTTAACAGTGTATTCATACCACTGACTGCGCCCCTGGTGTTGCTGCTGGGTTTTGGCATCATGATTCGTTGGAAACAGGATACGTTGGCCAACCTGTTACCCAAGTTGATATTGCCCGCTATTCTCAGCCTGGTTGCAGGCTTCACTTTTGTGCTGATGTTTACACCTGAGTTTAACTATCCGGCTGTTTTGGGCATGGTGCTGGCTTTCTGGGTGGTTCTAAGTTCTGCTAATGACCTGCGGTCGCGACTCGCCGGTGGTCGCCGTTTTTGGTCTTTACCCCGTTCCTATTTCGGCATGTTGCTGGGCCACATTGGTATTGCCGTATGTGTTGTCGGTATAACGCTGGTATCAATTTACAGCACCGAGAAAGACGTTCGTATGCAAATTGATGATGTCGTTGAACTCGGTGGCTATCAATTCCAGTTCAAAGGTGTCGATGAGGTTGAAGGTCCCAACTATATGGCTGCCCAGGGGCATGTCCAAGTGACAGATGACGGCGGTAACCTGATTCTGCTAGAGCCGCAGAAACGTGTTTACCTGGTTCAGAAAAGCCCGATGACAGAAGCAGCTATCGATGCCGGCATTACCCGTGATCTGTTTGTTGCACTGGGTGAGAAACTTGATGAAGAGGGTGCCTGGAGTGTCAGGGTCTACCATAAACCTTACATCCGCTGGATTTGGCTGGGAGCACTGATTATGTCGATCGGTGGCCTGTTGGCGGCAATGGACAAACGCTACCGCAAACTTGCCGCGAGGCAGGTGGCCATGGATAAAAACCTGGCCGGGGCCGGTTGATGAACAAGGCTGCGATACCACTCGTTATCTTTCTGGTTATGGCCGGGATGTTTCTGTTTGTTCTGCAGAAAATTAACAAGGGTGAGTATGACCCCAAGGATATTCCAACTGAGCTGATTGGCCAGAAAGTTCCAGACTTCAATTTGGAAAACCTTCTGGATGAAAACGACCGGGTTATTGCAGCTGATTACCTGGGTAAGCCTTGGCTGCTCAATGTTTGGGGTACCTGGTGTGCTGAATGTTGGCGGGAGCACGGTTATCTGGTCCAGTTAAAGAACCAGGGTATACCTATTCTTGGCATTAACTGGCGGGACGATAAAGCCGAAGCGATGGTTTTTTTAAAAGAACAGGGAAATCCATTCATTGAAGTCGGCTTTGATCCGAAAAGTGATGCGGTGATAGATTTGGGTGTCTACGGTGCTCCGGAAACTTTTCTGGTTGACGCGAATGGCCTGATCATAGCTAAACACAAAGGGGCGATGCATCCCAAGGTCTGGCAGGAAAAATTTCAGCCTGCTTTCAACTAGGTTCAGGATTTGTCATGAAGCGTTCGGTTATTTATTCCTTCCTGCTTGTTTTCATATTGTCCAGTCTGCCAGTCCAGGCCAGGGTGTCAGCATACGAGTTTGATACACCTGAACAGGAAGCGGCCTATAAGGAAATGGTCAGTGAACTGCGCTGCCTGGTATGCCAGAACCAGAACATTGCTGATTCCAATGCAGAACTGGCCCAGGATCTCAAGCGCAAGACGTACGAGATGGTTATGCAGGGTAAAGATAAAAACGAAATCGCTGATTTCATGGTGCAGCGCTACGGTGATTTCGTGCTCTACCGTCCACCGCTTAGTAACACAACCTTACTGCTTTGGTCAGGACCTTTTATCATTTTCGTCATCGGTATCATCGTTTTGATCCGGGTTATTAAAAGTAAACAAAGGGATCACTCAAATCAATTAACAGCTGAAGAAAAAGCCAAAGCTGAGGACATGTTGAAATAAAATGACTTTCTGGACTATCACTGCCATCTTAGTAGCGGTGGCCGTTGCCTGGTTGGCACCGACTTTACTGCGTAAGCGTCAACTAAACGACCTGGATCGCAAACAACAGAATATTGTAATCGCCCGGGAGCGGCTTGATGAAATAACAGCAGACCATGCATCGGGCGAAATGACTGGCGAGATTTACGAAAAAGCCAGGGAGGAACTCGAAGCCAGCCTGATCGATGATGTTGCGGTGAGTGAAACACCAAAACAGGATGATACTCCGCAGGCGTCTGGCAAAATCGGCTTTGCCTCCCTGCTTGCACTGGCAATCCTGTTGCCTGTTGGCACCATGGCTTTATACAGCCACCTGGGGTCACCTGAATACATTGCCTATGCCGGGGCGGGTGCGGGTAAACAGGAAGGCCTGCAGCAAATGGCATCCAAAGCGTCTTCCCTGGATGAACTGTTAACTCGCCTGCAGCAGCGTCTGGAAAAAAATCCCAACGACGGCGAAGCATGGTACCTGCTTGCCAAGAGTTATATGGCCAATGAAAATTATGCCGAGGCATTAAAGGGGCTGGAAAAAGCGCATGAAATTATTGGTGATCATCCCAACATATTGCTTGGCATAGCCGATGCCGAGGCGATGACGCGTGAAGGCAACCTGGTCGGTCGACCTTCAGAATATATTGACAAGGCTCTGGACATGGAGCCGGAGAATACTACGGCGCTGTGGTTGGGTGGCATGGCCGCCCAGCAGAATGGTCTGTATCAGTTGGCTATAGACCGTTGGACAACCCTGTTACCGCTGATGACAGAAGAACCTCAATCACAACAGCAGGTTCAGGAACTGGTTAACGAGGCTGTAGCGCAGGCTGCGGCCGCGGGTGTTGAAGTCAAGGTGCCCGAGATTGAAGCGTTGCCGGCCCGCTCGGTAACAGTACGGTTACAGGCTGATTTACCTGATGGCGCCAATGTCACGCCAGAGAGCGTCATCTATATTTTTGCACGCAATGCTAACGGTAACCCCATGCCACTGGCAGCCTATAAAACAGAACTTTCAGCACTGCCAACTGAAATAATACTGGATGATTCGCGCTCCATTTTACCCAGTATGAAATTGTCTTCTGCCCAGGAAATTGTCGTCAGTGCACGACTTTCAATGACCGGTGAACCACTGCCACAGGCAGGTGATTTTTCCAGTGACCTGGTCAGCCTGCCTTTGACAGAAAATGCCGAGGTTGACCTGGTGATTTCACACCAGGTAAGTGATCCGGCACAAATACCTGCTCGTGCCCTTGAGGCGATGCCGGCAGCGCAAGCATCCGCTGGCGCAGAAGCGGTATCTGCACCGGCTATCAATGCCTGGGTCAGTCTCGATGGGACCATGCAAAACGATGTTAGAGAAGATGATACGGAGTTTGTTTTTGCCCGGGCAGCTTCCGGACCACGCATGCCACTGGCTGCTTTTAAAACCACCGTGTCGCAGTTGCCTTTAGAGGTAACCCTCGACGACTCGATGGCAATGATGCCACAGATGAAACTATCCGGTTTTGATACCGTGGTTGTCAGTGCCAGGGTATCCCGGTCAGGTCAGCCCATGGCCAACCCGGGTGACTTAACCAGTGAGGCAATTACGGTGTCTCTAAACGGTGCGGTTGCTGTTGAGTTGCCAATAAACCAGCGGGTCCAGTAAAGCGGCTATACCGTTAATCACCAGAATAACTGACAAATCGGCATAACCGGTAAAAAAACACCTGTGATTGACTCAGGTCATCTACAGCTTGCCTATAATGGTCTATCAATAAGAATAACGAATCCATTTTGAACTCCAAAGGGGACGGCATGAGTTCTTCTCATATGGTTACCATCGACGGTAACGAGGCGGCGGCCTATGTTGCGCATCAAATTAATGAAGTTATAGCCATTTATCCCATTACCCCGGCATCACCGATGGGTGAAATATCCGATGACCGCAGTGCCAGACTGCTACCAAATATATGGGGTGTGGTGCCGGATGTCATCGAGATGCAAAGTGAAGGCGGTGCCGCAGGTGCCGTACATGGAGCCCTGCAGGCCGGTGCGTTAACCACGACGTTTACCGCCAGCCAGGGTCTGCTGTTAATGATTCCGAATATGTACAAAATAGCCGGAGAACTTACCTCCACGGTCATTCATGTTGCAGCACGTTCACTGGCGGTACAGGGGTTGTCTATTTTTGGGGATCACCAGGATGTCATGGCCTGTCGCCAGACCGGTTTTGCCATGTTGGCTTCCAATTCGGTTCAGGAAGTCATGGATATGACCTTGATATCCCAGGCCGCTTCACTGAAAGGGCGTATTCCGGTTCTGCATTTCTTCGATGGCTTCAGGACTTCACATGAAGTTTCCAAGATTTCACAGCTAAGTGCTGAGATGCTTAACCAGATGCTGGATGATAACTTGATTCAGCAACACCGTGATCGCGCATTAACACCTGATCGACCGGTATTGCGTGGTACTTCGCAAAATCCGGATGTCTATTTTCAGGGCCGGGAAACCGTTAACAGCTACTACAATGAAATGCCTGATGTTGTTCAGGAAGCCATGGATAAGTTTGCAGAGCTGACCGGTCGGCAGTACCAACTGTTTGACTACCATGGGGCCATTGATGCCAAGCGCGTCATTATTCTGATGGGGTCTGGTGCGGAAACCGCACATGAAACGGTTGATCACCTGTTGGTGCGGGATCAAAAAGTTGGTGTGCTCAAAGTCAGGCTTTATCGACCCTTTTCGGCGAAACATTTTCTTAAGGCACTGCCTTCATCAGTC
>JARRJW010000162.1:0-4683 GCA_037388785.1 Gammaproteobacteria bacterium | reverse complement strand
GGCATGGTCAAGGCAGTATTTGATGAACTGGTCAAGGAAGAGGCCAAAACAGAATTTACTATTGGTATTTATGATGACGTCACCAATCTGAGCCTGGACTGGCAAACCGATTTTAGAACCGATGCCAGCCGTAACAATATCCATTGCCTGTTTTATGGCCTGGGAAGTGACGGCACTGTTTCTGCCAATAAGAACTCGATCAAGATCATTGGTGAGCAGCCTGATCAATATGCCCAGGGCTATTTTGTTTACGATTCGAAAAAAGCCGGTGCTGTTACCGTTTCTCATTTACGCTTTGGACCTGAACCGATCCGTTCAGCCTATTTGATTGAAGACAACGAAGCCAAGTTCGTTGCCTGTCATCAACCAGTGTTTCTTGAAAAGTATGACATGCTAGACAAGGCTGCCGAGGGAGCAACTTTCCTGCTTAATAGCAATGCCTCAGCGGAACAGGTCTGGGAAACGCTGCCGCAAAATATGCAGAAACAGATTATTGATAAACACCTTGATGTCTGGGTTATTGATGCCTACAAGGTGGCGCAGGACTCAGGCATGGGGCGTAGAATCAACACCGTCATGCAGACCTGCTTCTTTGCTATTTCCGGTGTGCTGCCAAAAGATGAGGCCATCACCCGCATCAAGGAAGCCGTGGAAAAAACTTACGGGCGTAAAGGCCGTAAAATTGTTCAGCGTAATTTCGCTGCGATTGATGCTACCCTCGAGCAACTGCACCAGGTAGCAGAGCGTGGTGAAATCAATGGTTTTGAAAGACAGCCTACCGTACCGGAAGAAAGTTTAGATTTTGTTAAACAGGTAACCGCCAGACTGATTGAAGGCAAAGGTGACATGTTGCCGGTTTCGATGATCCCGGCCGATGGTACCTGGCCGTTAGGTACGGCTGCGGTAGAGAAACGCAAGATTGCACTGGAAATTCCTGTCTGGGATGAAAATCTCTGTATTCACTGTGGTAAGTGTCCGTTTGTTTGTCCGCATAGTGCGATTCGCAGCAAGATTGTTCGTGCCGAAGAAATGCAGAATGCTCCTGACAGTTTCAAACATGTGCAGGTGAAAGGTAAGGAGTTTGGTGAGGGCTGGCATATCAGTTACCAGGTTGCGCCCGAAGACTGCACCGGCTGTGGCCTCTGCGTTGAAGTCTGCCCGGCGCGGGATAAAAGTAATGTCTCGCATAAAGCGCTTAACATGGAACCGATTGAGCCGAACCTGGGTGATGAAAAGGTTAACTGGGATTACTTCCTGAGTCTGCCTGAATATGATCGCACCAAGCTCAAGTTCACCACCATGAAACATGCGATGACAGCCCAGCCTTTGTTTGAGTTTTCCGGGGCCTGTTCGGGCTGTGGTGAAACACCTTATATCAAGCTGGCCACGCAGTTGTTTGGTGATCGTATGATTATTGGTAATGCAACAGGCTGTTCGTCCATATACGGTGGCAATCTGCCAACCACACCCTATACAAAGGATGACAATGGCCGTGGGCCGGCATGGTCCAACTCGTTGTTTGAGGATAATGCCGAGTTTGCCCTGGGTATGCGTCTGGCGGTTGATCATCAAACCGCTTATGCCAGAAAGTTAATTGAGCAGATTGATGCTGCCGGACAGTTGGATGGTGCGCTGGTGGACCGACTGTTGAGCAATCCGCAGCAGGATGAAGCGGCTATACAGGCTCAGCGGGAAGATGTTGCAGCACTTAAACAAGCACTTGCCGCAATTGAAAATGAAGATGCGCGCCATCTGGTCAGTGTTGCTGATTACCTGGTAAAAAAATCTGTCTGGTCCATTGGTGGTGATGGCTGGGCCTACGATATCGGCTTTGGTGGTCTTGATCATGTCATGGCTTCCGGCAGAAACGTAAACATTCTTGTCCTCGATACCGAGGTTTATTCAAACACCGGCGGACAGATGTCAAAGTCGACCCCAACCGGCGCAGTTGCCAAGTTTGCAGCCGGTGGTAAGGCGGTCACCAAAAAAGACCTGAGCATGATTGCTATGGCCTATGAGCACGTCTATGTCGCGCATGTTGCCTTTGGTGCCAAGGATGTGCATACGATCCGCGCTTTCCTGGAAGCCGAGTCCTATGACGGGCCCTCGGTCATCATTGCTTACAGTCCCTGCATTGCGCATGGCTTTGATATGCGTGAAAACCTGTCTCAACAGGATCTGGCAGTCAAAGCCGGTCACTGGAACCTGTTCCGCTACGATCCGAGACAACTTGAAAAAGGTGAGAATCCCTTGTCCCTTGATTCAAAACGACCTTCCGTGGCTTACGGTGAATTTACGCGTAACGAAACCCGTTTCAGTATGTTGAAACGCAGCCATCCTGAAGCGGCAGAAGCTTTGTATAGAAAAGCGCAGCAGGAAGTCGAAGCGCGCTGGCAGCACTACGCACAGCTGGCTGAACTCGATTACAGTGTCGAGGATCAAGAAAAACCCGAGCAGGAGAAACACTAATGGACCTGACAACCAAGTACATGGGGCTGACATTAAAAAACCCTATTGTCCCTTCGGCCTCACCCTTATCAAAAGATCTCGATATTGCACGCCGTCTTGAAGATGCCGGAGCATCAGCCCTGGTCATGTATTCATTATTTGAAGAAGAGATTGAAGATGATGAAGACATGTTTGATCGTTCTCTTAACCAGAGTATTGGCCATGGTGAAGCCAGCAGTTACCTGCCGATTGATGACTGCGAAGATTCACACCTGGATCTTTACCTTACCCAGCTTTCGGCACTGAAGGATGCGCTTGAGATACCGGTGATTGCCAGTCTCAATGGCAACAGCATGGGCGGTTGGCTGGAACATGCGTTGCAGCTTGAACAGATGGGGGCCGACGCGCTGGAACTGAATGTTTACCACGTGCCAGCGGATATTACGGAAAGCGGTGCATCGGTTGAACAGCGATATATCGATCTGCTTATCGAGTTGCGCAAAAACATTCGCATTCCAATTGCGATGAAACTGTCCAGTCAGTTCAGTTCACCCGGTAACATGGTAAAACGCCTGGATGAGGCCGGCGCCGATGCGGTCGTATTGTTTAACCGTTTTTACCAGCCCGATATTGACCTGAACTCCCTCTATGTTGGCCATACACTCAATCTGTCTCGCTCGGAGGAATCGTTATTGGCAATGCGCTGGATTGCGATTTTGTTTAAAAAGGTTTATTGCTCGCTGGGTGCCACTGGCGGGATCCATACCGCTGAAGATGTCCTGAAAATGCTACTGGCTGGGGCTGACGTCACCCATATGACGGCAGCTTTACTGAAAAATGGTCCTGAGCACATCAGCAGGGTTTTAAACGATATTCACGAGTGGTTGGATTTTAACGAATACGAATCAGTTGAGCAGTTAAAAGGCAGTGTCAGTCAGAAACACTCGGTTCAGCCAATAGCATTTGAGCGAGCCAATTACATCAGTTTGCTGCAAAATTATAAGTAAAGTCTTTCAGTCGTCGGTCTATAATCTCATTCCGTTTTAATCGGGACTGACTTCTTCTGTTTAATGACATGTATCAGGAATTTAAAAAACTGGTAGCGCTTGCAGTGCCTGTGGCGCTGTCGCAGATGCTTATTGCGCTGGCGGGGTTTGTCGATACGTTGATGGCTGGACGAGCAGGTGTCGACGATTTGGCCGGTGTTTCACTGGGTTCTGCACTGTGGGTTACCTTGATGATCGCTCCACTAGGCCTGTTTATGGCAGTTAACCCGATAGTCGGGCAGTATCTTGGCGCCAAAAATTACCAGGCGATTGTTAATTTCATGCACCAGAGTACCAGGGTGTTGTTTTTCGTGATATTGGTGTTACTTGGCATATTGTTGTGTCGCGATTTTTATCTTGGTTACTTCATTGCCGACCAGCATGTGCTGGCAGTCACCTCAGGCTACCTTGAAGGACTCAGTTGGGGCGTACCTGCAATCATGGCAACTTACCTGATACGCCCTTACAGTGAGGGCTTCTCTTTTACAAAACCTTACATGATTGCCTCAATTATCAGCCTGGCGGTCAACATTCCAGCAAATTATGCGCTCATTTTTGGACACTGGGGGGCTCCCGAGATGGGCGGCGCCGGTGCGGGCTGGGCGACTGCTATTGCTTTCTGGATGGCGTTTCTGGTTATGCTGGGTTACAGCCTGTTTCACCCGCTCTACCAGCAGGCCAGAATATGGAGACGCTGGAGTTCACTTGATAACAGTGAAATTAATCATTTAATGAAAGTGGGCATGCCGATTGCGATGACGCTGTTCGTGGAAGTCAGTATTTTTTCCCTGATCGCGCTTTTTTTGGGGGGCAATGCCGATACGGAAATTGCTGCCAACCAGGTGGCGATGAACGTGTCCTACCTGTTGTTTACGCTGCCATTAAGTATTTCCGTTGCAGCAACCATACGAGTCAGCAATCTGGTCGGAAGCCGGGACTGTTTCGAGGCATTTACTGCTGCCAAGGCATCAGTTTACCTGGCGATAATAACCGCCCTGGTCAATATTGTTGTACTGGTCGGCTTTGCGCAACCGATTGCGATGATTTATACCGACAACACCGTTGTCATTGAGCTTGCAGCAACCCTGCTAATCTATGCCGCGATGTTTCAGCTTGCAGATGCGTTTGTAGTTCCGGTGCAGGGCGCTTTACGCGGTTACAAGGATACGCGTTTACCGTTGTTATATGC
>JARRJW010000161.1:0-6667 GCA_037388785.1 Gammaproteobacteria bacterium | reverse complement strand
ATCAGCTTCCATGACTTCAAGTGATGCACCGACATAAGGTGCCAGGTCAATTTTGTTTATTACCAACAGGTCTGACCGGGTAATACCCGGTCCACCTTTGCGGGGAATTTTTTCTCCCTCTGAAACATCAATCACATAAATCATCAGGTCAGCAAGTTCCGGGCTAAAAGTTGCTGAGAGGTTATCGCCACCGCTTTCAACAAAAACAGCATCAAGGTTCGGAAACCTGATTTGCAAATCGGCAATCGCAGCAAGATTCATCGAAGCATCTTCACGGATAGCGGTATGTGGGCAACCACCGGTTTCAACGCCAATAATTCGCTCTTCCGGCAAAGCTTCAGCTCTCATCAATATCTTTGCATCTTCCTGTGTATAGATATCATTGGTTACCACGGCAAGGTCATAGTCATCACGTAACCTTTTACATAAAGCTTCCAGCAATGCTGTTTTACCGGAACCCACAGGACCGCCAACACCAACTCTCAAAGGGGTTTTATTTTCGGACATACTATTAAGACCTGAATAATCTTGTATATTGTGTTTCATGCAAACTACTGGCAATTGCCATGACAGGCGCTGAAGCACCAATGTCATCGTCAGTTACGCGGACTGCCTCTTCAACTGCCGAAGGAATAAGTTCGGTCAGCTTCAATTGCAGTTTTTGCCCATCAGTCTGACCAAGTGGTACCAGTTTTATCGCTGCTGCCACCTGGTTTTCAATCCAGCCCCAACAGTAGCCTAAAGCCACCTGCTGAAAAGTTATACGCCAACTTACCGCTGCCAGGGCAAAGCCTGCCAATTGCGTTATCTGCATCACGGGTTCAAATCGGTTTGCTTGTTCAACATCCAGATCAACCAGCAATCTTGCAAGGGCCCTGCCGCGGTTTATTTCTTCCTGGCGCAGTTCTCTGGTTTCCCTGCTGGCTAACAGATACTCAGACCAATAACTGGCATCAGTGACATCATCATTTTCAACTGCATGATAAAGACGCTGTAATACCGGCAGGTCTAGCCAGGTTAAATTATCCCGAATTAAACCTGTCAACCAATCAAATACATCTCCGGAATTTTTTATCATACCGGCCTCAACCGCCCATTCCATACCCTGAGAATAGGTAAACGAACCTATTGGCAGCGATGGACTCACCAGCTGCATCAACCTGAGATCAGGCAAACCTGTAATTACAGTTTCAGTGTGCATGTGTGTGGCTATGTGAATGTCCGCCATGTGCGTGGTCGCTATGATGTTCACCATAAGCTCCGGGCTCTGGTTCAAACGGCGCCAGTTCATAGACAGGTTCCAGTCCGAGGCCTCGGACCATATCATCGAGAACATGATCATGCTGGTAGCGCACCATGCCGGTTTCTATCTGTATCGGTGTATGACGATTACCCAGGTGATAACAGACCCTGGACAAAAGCAATACATCGTTGCTGGTTACCGTTGAGACCGACTCACTGGCAGCAATGACCCGGGCTGTTTCTCCACTATCCGTAGCAATACAGTCACCACCGCGAAGAATAGGCCCTCGGTCCAGAAACAACCCAGCATCCATACCGTTATCCAGGGTAACCTTAAGCCGGCCCCTGATACGCTGATCAAAAGGCAATGTCAGCGTGAAGTCAGCTTTGGCTGTTGAATCGAGTCTTTGTGTGAATTTCAACATTTTCTATATTCACTTATTACAGGCTGAAAATGGAATATATTCATGACTGTCTGTAAAACATTTCGAAATAATTTTCAGGAAAGTACTGTGCCAGATGGGTAGCATTTCAAAACAGGAAATAGCGCTGGGCCATAGGCAGCACGTCTGCCGGCTCACAGGTTAATAATTGACCATCCTGCACCGGTTGTGGTGTAGGAATGGAAGCATTTGGGTCACCCATCGGTGCTGCGGCAATCATCCCTCCCTTGATGATCAAACTCGGCTTGGTACCAAAAAATGCCGGCTTCCATAAAACCAGGTCAGCCAGTTTGCCTACCTCGACCGAACCTATTTCATGTGCCATGCCATGGGTTAGTGCCGGGTTAATGGTGTACTTGGCAACATAACGTTTCGCGCGGTTGTTATCAGCGTTTTCCGTATCACCATCAAGCGCTCCGCGCTGAACTTTCATTTTGTGAGCCGTCTGCCAGGTTCGGGTAATGACTTCGCCAACGCGCCCCATCGCCTGCGAATCTGAAGCAATCATAGAAAATGCCCCCAGGTCATGCAGGATGTCTTCAGCCGCAATGGTTTCGCGTCGAATGCGAGACTCGGCAAAGGCCACATCTTCTGCGATAGACGGGCTCTGGTGATGACAGACCATCAACATATCAAGATGCTCGTCTACTGTGTTTACGGTATAGGGCCGTGTCGGGTTGGTTGAAGATGGCAGTACATGATCAAAACCTGCCGCTTTAATAATATCAGGCGCATGGCCACCACCGGCACCTTCTGTGTGGTAAGTATGAATGGTTCGTCCTTTCATCGCAGCCAGCGTATCTTCAACAAACCCGGATTCGTTCAGGGTATCGGTATGAATGGCAACCTGTGTATCTGTTGCCTCCGCAACGCTCAAGCAGTTATCAATGGCTGCAGGGGTTGTACCCCAGTCTTCATGTAACTTCAGGCCAATTGCACCGGCTGCCACTTGTTCGGTTAGCGGCTCTGGTTTTGACGCATTGCCCTTGCCTAGAAAACCCAGATTCATTGGTAATTCATCTGCCGCTTCGAGCATGCGATGAATATTCCATGGACCGGGTGTACAGGTGGTCGCATTGGTGCCGGTTGCCGGGCCCGTGCCTCCGCCAAGCATCGTGGTAATACCCGACATCAGGGCATCATCAACCTGTTGCGGACAAATAAAATGAATGTGCGAATCAATGCCGCCGGCTGTCAAAATCTGGCCCTCACCTGCGATAGCTTCTGTTCCTGGGCCGACAACAATATTGACACCGGGTTGGACATCCGGATTGCCAGCTTTGCCAATGCCGGCAATGCGGCCATCTTTAATGCCAATATCCGCTTTTACAATTCCCCACCAGTCCAGAACCAGGGCATTGGTAATAACAACATCCACCACTTCAGAAGACAGACGCTGGCTTTGCCCCATGCCATCGCGGATTACCTTGCCACCACCAAACTTGACCTCATCACCATAAATCGTGTGGTCCTGTTCAACCTGAATAAACAAATCCGTGTCCGCCAGCCTGACCCTGTCACCGGTTGTGGGCCCATACATTTCAGCGTATGCCTGTCTACTGATAGTTGCCATTAGTCGAGGCCTCCCATTACTTTGGCATTAAAACCATACACCTGACGATCGCCTGCATAGGCAACAAGTTCGACTTCTCTTGTCTGTCCCGGTTCAAATCGCACCGCTGTACCCGCTGGTATATTCAGGCGAAACCCTTTGCTGCTTTCCCGATCAAAATCGAGCGCGCTGTTGGTTTCATAAAAATGATAATGTGAACCGACCTGAATCGGCCGGTCACCGGTATTGGCAACATGGAGAGTGTGTGTTTCACGGCCCTCGTTAAGAACAATTTCACCTTCAGCAGCTATTACTTCGCCTGGAATCATGTTTAGTCTCCTTACACGATAGGATCATGAACGGTAACCAACTTGGTTCCGTCAGGAAATGTGGCTTCGATTTGCACTTCATGAATCATCTCGGCAACACCATCCATAACATCTTCAGCAGCAAGAATGGTTCTTCCGTAATCCATCAACTCTGCAACAGTTTTACCCTCGCGGGCACCTTCCAGAATTTCACAACTGATTAAAGCCATCGCTTCGGGGTAATTAAGCTTTAACCCTTTAGCCCTGCGACGTTCAGCTAAAAGTCCCGCTGTAAATAAAAGCAACTTATCTTTTTCTCTGGGTGTAAGCTCCATTACCTTCCTCGTTCATGTATTCCAGATTCTTGGCACAACAGCATCATGTCCGAAACAGGGTTTGCGAACTGTTGACCAGATGTTTAAAAAATATTGTTTCGCATTTTCGGTTGAATTACCAAGATAACGCACAACAAGAAAATCATCGATTAATGTCGTTGCCAGTGATTCGCTTTTATTCGAAAAGCCCTGTTGCTGAATTGACTCGATTACAGCCCTGTCGGCATTACTGATAATAAATGTGCCAACGACCGGTTTGTTATTTAACAGCGGTAAATGTTTTAACGAATCATTGCTGACACGCAGACGCTCAATCAGCACAGGCTTGTCTTCCCGGAAAATTTTCCAGTGTATATCCAGTTGCCCATCATCAAATTTTTCGTCGATTACCGGGCGACCCAGGCAATGAATTTCCCATAAAGCCACATTTGCACTGCCTTGAAGATTTAATGTCAGCGAACTGGCGACCCTGGCACCGGGAAAGTAAATACTCTCTTGTGGCAACCACTCAAGCACAGCATTTTCCGCAACATTGAACACTTGCAACTGAACCGCCTTCTCCCCAGCGCTGCGGTAAAACTTGGTTGCACCGGGTGTGGTTAACAGCGCATGAGACTGACTGTCACATTCAACATTGGTTTCCAGTCTGTCTCCTCCAACAACACCGCCGGGAGGATGTAACAGGTAAACATGACATATATCGCCTTCTGGATAAAAGGCCCTTTGAACAGATAAAGGTCCTGTGCGGCGCCGCCTGGCCAATACCGTTCTGAATGATTTTTTCTGGAACCCAAGATCAAGCCTGGCAAGCCAGCCCTGGTGACTGTCTTCAGCAGCAAGCTTGTCTTGAACTATCACGGTGTATTTGATTTTGAATTTATTTTGAAAATTTCCGTGCCACGAACCAGGCTAACGGAATCAATAATACGGCCAACAAAGCGTGTTCTGCGGCATGTTGTGTGTAAGCTGTTGAACTGACATGCGCGAAAGTGTTTGTACTAATCAACAGTGATGTAATTGATAAGACTTTTTTCATTGCAAAACTTCCGTTAAAAGTTATGTTATTTAATAGTGAATTAAACGGTCAAATACTGCTGAATCAGTTTTTCATCGAGCTCTGGCATTGCCCCGGCAGCAACCGAACGTCCGCGATCAAGAATACAGAAATAATCACCGACACGCCTGGCAAAGGGCAGTTTCTGCTCTACCAGCAACACTGTCAAACCAATTTCCTTGTTGAGCCGGGTTATAATGTCGCCAATCTCGGCAACAATGTTTGGCTGGATACCCTCGGTTGGCTCATCAAGAATCAATAATTTCGGATCAGTAACCAATGCCCTGCCAATCGCCAGTTGTTGCTGCTGTCCACCGGACAGGTCTCCGCCGCGACGGCCGAGCATTTCCTTGAGTACCGGAAACAGTTCATAGATAAAAGCCGGAATCGACTTACTTTTATCTGCCCGGGCTGGCAAACCAATCTGCAGGTTTTCCTCTACCGTCATCAGCGGGAAAATCTGTCGTCCCTGCGGGACATAACCGATACCAATGGATGCCCTTTTTTCAGCCGCAATGCCAAGGATATTCTGATCCTGATAATGAATCTTTCCGGACTTGCCGGGCAAAAGTCCCATGATACATTGCAACAGGGTGGTTTTGCCGACACCGTTACGTCCCATCAGTACCGTACATTGACCTTCTGGCACATTCAGATCGAGGTCCCACAAAGTGTGGGATTCACCGTAAAACTGGTTTAACTGTTCAACCTGCAGCATAGACCTATTCTCCCAGGTAAACTTCGATGACTTTAGGATCGTTCTGAACCTGCTCCATACTGCCCTCGGCAAGCACTGTTCCCTGGTGCAGCACGGTTACACGGGAATTCAATGCCCTGACAAAATCCATATCATGTTCAACAACAACTACCGAATGCTGGCCGGCAAGACTGCTTAGCAGTTCCACGGTACGATCCATTTCCTGGTGCGTCATGCCAGCAGCCGGTTCATCTACCAGCAACATTAACGGGTTCTGCATCAGCAGCATTCCGATTTCCAGCCATTGTTTCTGGCCATGGGATAACAGGCCGGCGCGGCGCTGCATATGCTCTGTCAATCCGATAGTTTCAGCTACCTGATCAATTTTTTCCCGTTGCTCAGCATTGAGTTTCGCGGTCAATGTCGACCAGACGCCCTTGGGTCCTGACATTGACATCTCAAGGTTTTCAAAAACACTGTGATATTCAAAGACGGTCGGTTTCTGAAATTTTCGTCCAATGCCGGCCTGGGCAATTTCCGGTTCAGACATTCGTAACAGATTCATACGCTGACCAAACCAGACCGCCCCTTTATCCGGGCGGGTCTTTCCGGTAATGATATCCATCATGGTAGTTTTGCCCGCACCATTTGGACCGATCACGCAGCGCAGTTCACCGGAATTAACATAAAAATTCAGTTCATTGATGGCCTTGAAACCATCAAAACTTACCGACACACCTTCCATGTACAATACAGTTCCATGGGTCAGGTCCAGACCTTCCACCACCTTGGGCACCAGAAAATCATATACACGATCTCTTTGCAGTAAAGCGCTCATGACTCACCTTCTTATTTTCTTGAGAAGAGGCCAGCTATACCACGTGGCATCAACAGGGTGACCACAACGAAAAGTCCACCTAAAGCAAAAAGCCAGACTTCGGGGAAAGCGCCAGTAAACCAGGTCTTGGCGTAATTGACACCCAGTGCGCCGATAACCGCGCCGTATAACGTAGCTCTTCCACCCATGGCGACCCAG
>JARRJW010000160.1:0-4831 GCA_037388785.1 Gammaproteobacteria bacterium | reverse complement strand
ATATATTGGCTGATCAAGGCGTAAAGCAGGGCCCAGATTAAACCCAGTAACAGGTAGATACAAATAGACCCAACAATGCTGTTAATGGTAATTTCACCGGAAAATAATGCCTGTTTGGCGGCGACTTTGAGTGTCATGATGAAAAAAAGCAGCAGTAACAATAGTTGTAATTTATCCAGTTCAGCCAAATCAAATAGTGCTGACAGAAAAGCGATAACTATTACACCAACAATCAGCCCCAGACCAGTGTTAAACATATGATTGGTTGAGCGGATACTCCAAATGCCGGTAATCATAGTAATTACAATTGCCGCAATAATCAGGCTTTGGCCTTCACCAGAAGGATAAAACTGATTTACGCAGGCACTGGCGAACAGCAGAAACACCAGGCTTACTAGTAAATAGCTGAAATTGTCTGAGGTAGTTGCTTTTCTCATTGTTTATGAAGCTTTAACTTTGATCAGGCCTTAATTGGGCTTTAATCAGGTTGGGGCCTTTACAGGATCATCAGAAACTTCAGTCTCATCAGGCTGGCCTGCAGAACTTACCCAGTTCATGTAAAGGATATATCCAATAGCCAGGACAATAGCGCCAATAAACAGGCCAAGGATACCCATGGATATCATGCCACCGATAGCGCCAATGAGAATAACCAGCATCGGGGCATCAACACCTCTACCCATTACAAAGGGCTTAAGGATGCCATCGAGAGCACCGCCAATTACAGTCCAAACAGTAAATATAATCAGCGTCAGGGTCGAAATGTCATCAAGAGAGAAAACATAAATTATGACTGGCAGGGTAACAATGGTTGCCGGAATTTGAGCAATAGATAAAACCATAACGATTAGAGCTAAAAGACCTGCACCGGGAAGGTCAATTGCCCAGAAACCTAAACCAACAAAAATACCCTGAACGATACCTATACCAACAACACCCTGGGCAACGCTGCGAGTTGTTGCTGAAGCTAATTTCGCAAAGGATGCTCCATTTTTGGGTGACAGCTTAATCAGAAAGCCTTTTACAGCATTGTCTGATTTCTCGGAATTAGCTAAAAATACACCAGCATTAATAATTGAAATGATAAATTGCAAAACACCAGTTCCACCACCTACCCCGGCAGACAATACAGATTTTCCGACGGCTTTAATCTGCGAATTGTAAGTCGAAATGGCTTCAGTTAAGTCATCAGCAAACTCTGACCAGATCGAATAAATTTTTTCACCGGCTAGTGGCCATTCTTTAACGTTTTCTTTAGGAGGTGGAACTTTTAAAGTACCTTCCTCAAGGCCGGTGGAAATATGTGCAACGGAGTCAAATAATGAAGACGACAGCATGAAGGTGGGAATTAGTAGAATACTCAACATTATCAAGGTTATTACAGTACCGGTGAAGGCGTGCTTATTACCCAGTTTTGGTAATAAAATCTGAAACAGCGGGTAGACTGAAACGGCTATTACAGCGCCCCAGACAATTGGCAGGAGAAAAGGTTTAACGATATCGAAACACCAGTACAGCAATAAAACGAGAACACCCAGTTTGATTGTTGTATTGATGACTTTTTGTTCAAGGCTGATATCTTCTGTGCTCATGGAAAAGATTCTCGGATTTGTTATTTAATCAGATCATACTGTGTATGGGTTGATGATCAAATTTTTATTGATAACAGATTATTTTAGCTGAATTTTTTATATTAGATTCCAGCAAAAAACACACTGAAGGAGAACTGATCACTCAACAGGTGAATATGATAATCTAATCAAATGGATGCTGAATTACTTTTGGATGGTTTAAATGATGCCCAGCGTGAGGCTGTTGTTGCTCCACCCTCATCGACCCTGGTGCTTGCCGGCGCCGGTTCTGGCAAAACCCGGGTGTTGGTGCATCGTATTGCCTGGCTGATCAAAGTACTGGGCGCTTCACCCTGGAGTGTGCTTGCGGTGACTTTCACCAACAAGGCAGCCCGGGAGATGCAGCACAGGATTGAACACCTGCTGGAGCAACCGGTTGGCGGCATGTGGGTCGGTACCTTTCACGGGCTTGCTCACCGCCTGCTCAGGGCCCACTGGCAGGAAGCTGGCCTTCCAAAAAACTTCCAGATCTTAAATTCTGATGACCAGCAACGCCTAGTCAAACGAATCATACGTGAGCTCAATCTTGATGATGCAAAATGGCCGCCCAGACAGGCTGTCTGGTTTATCAATAACCAGAAAGATGAAGGGCGCAGGGCCGAACACCTGGATGATGAAGGTGACCCTTACCGCAGGCAAATGATAAAGATCTATGCAGCTTACGAGGCTGCCTGTCAGCGTGGCGGCAGTGTCGATTTTGCCGAATTACTGCTCAGGGCACATGAGTTATGGCGGGATAATCCGCAAACACTGCAGCACTACCGGGAGCGCTTTCAGCATATCCTGGTAGACGAGTTTCAGGATACCAATACGATTCAGTATGCCTGGCTGAAAATTCTGGCTGGGGGCGAAGACAAGTTGTTTGTTGTCGGCGATGATGACCAGTCAATCTATGGCTGGCGCGGCGCCAGAGTTGAAAATATTCGTGATTTTGAAAAACATTACCCGAATGCGCTGGCAATCCGTCTGGAACAGAACTACCGTTCAACCGGCAATATTTTAAAAGGTGCCAATGCCGTTATTGCCAATAATGCATCACGTCTTGGCAAGGAACTCTGGACGGAAACCGGTGAAGGTGAACCGATCAGGGTTTATGCAGCCTTTAATGAGGTTGATGAAGCACGATTTGTCATAGATCGCATCCGCCAGTTTATTGATGAAGGTCATCTCAGAAATGATATCGCTGTGCTCTATCGAACCACGGCTCAATCCCGGCTTTTTGAAGAAGCGTTGTTGCAGTCAGCCATACCTTACCGTGTTTATGGTGGATTGCGCTTTTTTGAAAGGGCTGAAGTTCGGGATGCCCTCGCCTATTTACGCATGGTGTCAAATGTTCATGATGATGCAGCCTTCGAACGTGCTGTAAATCAGCCTCCAAGAGGTATAGGTCCGAGAACCCTTGATGCGGTACGTTCTCATGCGAGAGATTTTGCATGTTCATTATGGCAGGCTACTAATGACCTGCTCAAGGGCAAGACCATGCCAGCACGAGCGGCCAATGCACTACAGGGATTCATTGATCTGATTGAAGAATGCCAGTCAAAAACCCACGGCATGGACCTTTATGACGTCAGTATGAGCGTGATTGAAGCCAGTGGCCTAGGGCCTCATTTCGAAAAGTCCAAGGATGGTAAAGGCCAGGATCGACTGGAAAACCTGCAGGAGCTGGTCAATGCTACACGCCAGTTTACCTATGAAGAGCTGCCAGAGCAGGACGTTGAGATGAGCACGCTTGATGCATTTTTATCACATGCTGCACTGGAAGCCGGTGAACAACAGGCCAGTGAACATGATGATTGTGTGCAGTTGATGACCCTGCATTCAGCCAAGGGGCTTGAATTTCCACTGGTATTTATTGCCGGTGTTGAAGAGGGGTTGTTTCCGCATAGTATGTCTGCCGAGGACCCAGACAGGCTGGAGGAAGAGCGCCGCCTGTGTTACGTCGGTATGACCCGGGCAATGCAACAGTTATATCTCACCTATGCTGAAACCAGACGTTTGCATGGCTCTGAAAATTATCCATTACCTTCGCGTTTTTTGCGGGAGATTCCTGTTGAGGTTACTGATGAAGTGCGTGCCAGACCGAACATTTCAAGGCCATACCAATCACCTGCGGGCCACCTGGATGTTGCCCAGGAAGACAGTGGTTTCAGGCTGGGTCAGCGAGTTATGCATAAAAAATTTGGTGTCGGCACCGTATTAAATGCCGAGGGTCAGGGTGCCGCTGCCAGGGTTCAGGTTAATTTTGAAGATGCAGGCGCCAAGTGGTTGGTTGTTTCCTATGCCAATCTGCAACCGGCTTGAAAATTTGGCCCTATAAATTGACCAAATAAATCAACCTGACAAATCCTGGGCTAAAAACTTGCGGTTGATCTAAGCTTAAGCAGGAGGACTGTTTACAAATTTAATCCGCCTGATATCAGGCAATATAATAACGAGAAAACGCATGCCAGCTACAGCCGTTCAGATGGGCCTGACTTTCAGGCAAAGTGTTGATCACATGGTGGACCGAGCCATCGAAGTCATGGATCTCGACAGGGATATTGCCGCCGCAATCAAGCCTTGCACATCGGTGTTACAGGTTACCTTTCCAGTGAATATTCAGGGCAGAGTTCAGGTGTTTACCGGCTGGCGAGCGGTTCACAGTATTCACCGGCAACCCTCAAAAGGCGGTATTCGTTATGCGCTTAGTGTAGAGCAGAATGAAGTCGAGGCACTGGCAGCCCTGATGACCTACAAATGTGCCATTGTCGATGTGCCTTTCGGTGGTTCAAAAGGCGGTTTGCATATCGATCCACTGCAATACTCCAGGGATGATCTTCAGATCATTACCCGTCGCTTTGCACGGGAACTTGCCAGTAAAGGCTTTTTGAGTCCTTCTGAAAACGTGCCGGCACCTGATGTTGGCACAGGACAAAGGGAAATGGCATGGATTGCCGATACCTACAAACACCTGTTTCCTGAAGACATTAATCATATTGCCTGCGTTACCGGAAAACCGGTAGAACATGGAGGTATTCGTGGCAGAACCGAGGCAACCGGCCGCGGTGTTCAATATGCTCTGCAGGAGTTTTTTCGTCATCCGGATGCGGTCATGGCCGCAAACATGAATGGTACCCTGGCCGGGAAAAAAATTATTGTTCAGGGGCTGGGTATTGTTGGCTTCCATGCTGCCCGTTTTTTATCGGAAGTGGATGATG
>JARRJW010000159.1:0-4846 GCA_037388785.1 Gammaproteobacteria bacterium | reverse complement strand
GACCTGACTCGCGTCCAGTGGAGCCGCTAGGAGCCAGGATAAAACAGCATAATGACGCCGGCTAAGCCAGTCTGGCTGAGAACGTTTATTGCCCAGCATAGGTGGCAAACGGTAGCCTTTTAGTATTTTCTAATACCAGTTAAATCTTCTCGATGTCTGCTGTGAGCGAACATTTTCATTGACGACAACAAACTTAAGAATTCCTTAAGGTTGCTAATGCAGAATCTGTCCCATCTTATCAGGGAGTGGCAGATATGCTTTCTCAAACCAGGCATCGTAATAACCATTTAAAGTTGTTAACAAGTGACGTTACTGGCTCTTATTCCGTCAAGGTAAGGCGAGATACGGAACTTTTTATCCATCAGCGCTTTGCCGAGGCTCACAATGCTGATATCCAGCAATTCATGCCTATCCTTCTCTGCCTTAAAGACAAATTTTTGTCTCCTAGAGCTGCGCTTGGTTTACGTCCAGCCCAAGGTGATAAATTATTTCTTGAAAATTATTTTAGTGAGCCGATTGAAAATGTAATTTCAGGCAAAGTCTCCAGGTCAATCCAGCGTTCCGAAATCATTGAAGCCGGTAATCTTGCGATCGGTGAAAAAGGTGATGCGCGTGCACTGATTATCGCCATGACCGCTTTTCTGTCAGCGGCCAATATCAAATGGGTCTGTTTTACCATCGGTCCCGTTTTGATTAACAGTTTTACCCGCCTTGGTATTCCATTGATTGAACTGGGACCTGCTCGCCTTGACATGTTGCCCCGTGAAGAACAATCAGCCTGGGGAGATTACTACGATCAAAAACCAAAGGTTATGGCTGGATGTCTCAGTGATGCCCGGGATTTTCTACTGCGCCACAGCCTGCAAGAGCGGGTAATGTCCGAACTTTGGCAACAGGCACAACAGATTGGAGCCAAAGCGGCATGAATCTTTTGGAAAAAATTCATCATCATGCTCAGCTGCAACCTGCAAAAACGGCACTAACGGGAAAAAATGTAACGCTCGATTATTCTGCACTGCTTGATGAAATCAATGCACTTTCTCGCTGGCTTTGTAAATCACAGGTTGAAGTAATCGGCTTGTTCGCCGATAACACACCGGCGTGGGTCATAGCAGACCTTGCATCGATCAAGTCTGGAGCCTGCCTGGTTCCGTTACCACAGTTTTTCTCCCCCGGACAGATAATACATGCAATGCAACAGGCCGGTATCAGTGCTGTGATCACTGACAATCCAGGGCTTTTGAAAAGCTGTATTCCTGCTGACTCAATACTGGAGGTCGAGACACTGGAAGTTGCAGGCCAGTTACTGAGTATTTTACACACTTCGTTCAAACCAAGGCAGTTGCCCGGGGATATCGTCAAAATTACTTATACCTCCGGAACAACCGGTGAACCAAAGGGAGTCATGCTAGGTTGGAAGCAAATTCAGGCTGTAATTGCTTCACTTGAAGAAGCCGTATCGGCAGACAGCAACGATACTCATCTGGCGTTAATGCCCCTGGGTGTTCTACTGGAAAACCTGGCCGGCGTTTATGTGTCACTATGGGCAGGTGCCAATGTTGTTTTGCCAGGTCTGGCTGCTGTAGGTCTTGTCGGTGCGACCGGACTTGATATTGAAAAAACCATGTCCGCAATCCATGCCTTTAGTCCTAGTACATTGATCATGACTCCCCAGGTCTTGCAGGCCAGCGTTGAGTATCTGGAACAGGCACCCAAAATGCCTGAGTCGTTACGCTTTATCGCACTCGGTGGCGCACCCGTATCGCAATCTCTGCTCGACAGGGCACAACAGCTTCAGTTACCGGTTTATGAAGGTTATGGTCTGTCGGAATGCGCCTCGGTTACCACGCTGAACACCCCTTTCGCGCATAAAAAAGGCAGTGTGGGCAGAGCGCTTCCCCATATCGACCTGGCTGTTTCTGAAAGTGGTGAAGTTCTGATAAAAAATTGCGGTTTTTCGGGTTACCTGGGTCAACCTCATGATGTGACAGACAACACCTGGCATAGCGGGGACCTGGGTTACCTGGATGATGATGGTTACCTTTACCTGACCGGACGCAAACGCAATGTTTTTATCACCGCAATGGGACGCAATGTCTCGCCTGAATGGATCGAGCGAGAACTTGTTCTGGCTCCGGAAATAATGCAGGCAGCCGTTTTTGGGGAAGCTCGTGACACTAATACCGCAGTTGTTGTAGCTGTCCCAGGCTGTGATGAAGCAACGCTTTGGCAGGTAATCGAAACAGTCAATACCAGCCTGCCCGACTATGCCCGTATCAGTCATTTAATACTAGCCAGCGAAGCTTTTACCCCCTTAAACCGGCAGTTGTCAGGGACTGGCCGAAACCGTCGGCAGGTTATTTATCAGGTCTATGAAAATCAAATTGAACTTCATTATCAACAGGAGCAACTTTCATGATGGATTTTTTTGAGCATTTAAATGAGGCAACCCATGATGAAAGAAATGAGTTACTTTCGATTCCTTTCATCCAGCATGGCGCCAGGGGCAAACTTAACCTGGAAAGTTATCTCGCTTTTCTGACCCAGGCCTATCATCATGTCAAGCATACAACCCCACTGCTGATGGCCTGTGGATCCCGCATACCTGGCGAAATGGAATGGTTGCGCGATGCCATGGCCCATTATATTGAAGAGGAAGTTGGCCACCAGGAATGGATTTTGAACGATATCAGAGCCTGTGGCGGTGATCCTGAAGCGGTGCGTAACAGCAGTCCGGAGTTGCCTGCAGAGATGATGTGCGCCTATGCCTATCATGTGATCGACAGGGGTAACCCGGTTGGCGTTCTGGGTATGGTACTGGTGCTTGAAGGTACCAGTATTCGCATGGCCAGTGAGGCTGCCAGAAATACCCAGAAAGCACTTGGATTACCGAATGAAGCATTTACTTACCTGACAAGCCACGGTTCCCTGGATGTATCTCACATGGAGTTCTATCGGAGCCTGGTCAACCGCCTGGAAAATGAACAGGACAGGAATGCCGTTATTGTTTGCGCAAAACATTTTTACAAGCTGTATGGCGATATATTCAGAGCGCTTCCACTTCAAATGAATGATTCAAACAGGGCCGCATAAATGGAACTGTTAATCTTCCAGAATCATTACCTTCTCATGCTAGCGGAACGACTGTTTCCACAGATTCTCAATGCCACTGGCATTATCCTGCTTGTCGCCTTATTCATGGGATGTGGACATATATTTGTCCGTCATTGGCATTGGCATTGGCATTGGCATTCGAAAAACACAAAAAGGAGCACTGCCGATGAAACTTGAAAATAAAAAAATCGTGTTAACCGGTGCTTCCGGTGGCATTGGTTCTGAAATTGCCATTAAACTTGCCAAAGCAGGTGCAGATGTAGCGCTTCTTGACCGTGATAAGGATGCACTGGAAAGCCTGGCAAAAAGAATCAGTGTACAGGGCGGTAATGTCCTCCCGATTGCAACCGATCTTTTAAACAGCGAAGCCCGTGAACATGCTATCGATAAAGCTCTCAGGTCTTTTGGTCAAATCGATGTTTTGATCAATGCAGCCGGGCTTATGAGCTATCGACCGTTTGTAGAAGAAGATCCTGCTTTGCTCGAGCGTATCATTCAGTTAAATACCATTGTTCCGATGTTACTCATTCATAGACTATTACCGGGTATGCAGGCACAGGGCCAGGGGAAAATTGTCAACATTGGCTCAACCTTTGGTTCTATCGCCTTTGCCTGGTTTTCTGCTTATTCAGCCAGCAAGTTTGCCTTGCGGGGTTTTTCAGAATCACTACGCAGAGAAACAAGCGGCACGGGAGTATCGGTTACATACATTGCTCCCCGAGCAGTAAAAACCAGGCTCAATACCGAGGCTGTATACGAGATGGCACAGGCAACCGGAATGCATATGGATACACCGGAATGGGTTGCTGGCAAAGTTATCCAGTCCATTGAAAAAGATAAAAAGGATGTTTACCTCGGTTTCCCGGAATCTTTATTTGTCAGGATCAACGCTGTTTTTCCACGACTGGTTGACCTGGCTCTTCGTAAACAAAATCAGACCATGGCAGTTTTTGCCAAAGGAGAAAAAGCATGAAAATTGTAGCACTCAGTATTTTCGGTATTTTGCTGGCAGCAAGCAGCGCCTATGCAGAACTTACTCCCGATGTCGCCTCAATCCGTGCTGACTGGGCCAAGATCAAGTACCAGATGCCGGAAGACCAGCGGGTCGAAGCGTTCGAAAACCTGGTTAAACGTGCCCATCTTGTCAGTCAGTCAAAAGCCAATGCAGCAGAACCGCTGATCTGGGAAGCAATAGCCCTGGCAAGCCTGGCCGGCGAAGATGGCGGCCTGGGGGCACTGTCAAAAGTTAAAGAGGCACGGTCGCTGCTGGAACGGGCCGAAAAGCTTGACCCAAATAGCCTGGAGGGTTCGGTTTACACGTCATTGGGTAGTCTTTATTACCAGGTACCTGGCTGGCCAATCGGGTTCGGAGATGATGACAAGGCGTATGAATACCTGCAAAAGGCACTGGCAATCAATCCGCATGGAATTGACTCAAACTATTTTTACGGTGACTATCTGCTGGATCAGGGCAAATACGAAGAAGCCATTGCTGCTTTTGAAAAAGTATTGCATGCTCCTGCAAGACCTGACAGGCCAATCGCTGATGCTGGAAGGAAAAAAGAAGCCAGTGATGCTATAGCCAGAGCCAGAAAATACCTGTAATAAGCGGGTTACTGTTCCAGGCCAAAAACTTTATCAGAAAGGCTTTCAATGCGTGTTTTACTTGCTGAAGATGATGTCGACCTTGGCTCTGGAATAACGGCTGGACTGCAAAAACTCGGCTTTACAG
>JARRJW010000158.1:0-4854 GCA_037388785.1 Gammaproteobacteria bacterium | reverse complement strand
CTCAAGTAGTGCAGCATCAAAATCAAAAAGACCTTGCCCGGACAAGCCAGCCACAGGGAACAGGCATATCAGAATAAAGACTATACCTGACCTGCCAGACAGAAGATTTAATCGTTTAAACCACTCTAACATGATCTACCCTGTTAGCGGCTGGCTGCGGACAGCCCAATCTCTTTAACTGCCTCATAGTCTGAATCAGACTCCACAGCTTCAGCAACAACTTTAACATCCAACAACTCACCAAGTTCTCTCATGGCTTCGACCAGGCGACGTTTTTCTGCATCACTACCAATATTTTCAGTGTAAACCCGCGCCAGGCGGATATAGTCAAGTTTAAACTGCTTGACCTCATCCATTGAGATAAAGCGTGACTCAAAGCGTTTGAGCATAACCTTGGCACCATTACGATGCGCAAAATCGATAAAGCTGCCGAAAGCATTTATGTCTTTGGCTGCACCATAGGCCGTAACACTAAATACCAGTTGCCGGCAGGCGTCCTGGTTGTCCTGCAACAGCTTGTATAAGTCTGACCTGAAATCATTACTCGCCAGCGAAGTAAACGACAGGTTCACAGCGACGTCATGATCAATGGATTCACCCTTGATATAATCAATCACCTTCTTGACCACGTCCATATCGAATTGCAAAATCTTGCCAATATTTTCCGCAACCGAAATGAAAGTACCAATTGGCAGTACCTGGCCTTCACTGTCTGTTACGCCTGCCATGGCTTCTTCAAGCAATAGCTGTTGTTCCTGGCCGTCAACCAGACTGTAAGCCTGCGCTGCATAATTGATGGCTATCCGCTGGTTATCGATAACATCAGAAACCAGTGACTTCCATTGATCAGCTGTTCTGGCATTTTCACCGCCCTGGGAAATAGCGAAACTATTACTACCGATTAGCCGTGCTTTTTCATAGGCCTCGGTTGCAGCAGAAATCATTGTTGCGGTCGAGCCATGTTCATCGAAAGCAATACCACCAATATGAGCCACTTCTTCCTTATCGAACTCCTCACCCAGTTTTTTGAGATTGATAAGTATTTTTTCGCAAAGCTGTCCAGCCGATTTGTCGTCATTGCAATCGGCAATCAACACAAATTCTGCACCAACTATACGGTACAAAAAATCTCCTGACAGGCTCAGATCAGACAGTGCATCGCGAATGGATTTAACAAACCCCTTGATAAAATCATCAACAGTGGTCGAACTTTCCTTGCTGGCAAAATCTCCCAACCGGTCTATCCGGATAATAAAAATAAAACCCTTGTGGTTGGCCATGAAACGCTGCTTCATTTCAGTTTCGAAAGTGGAGCGCATTTCCAGTCCAGTGAGTTCATCGACCCTGAGCCTTTTGCCGGCATTCTCAAGTTTGGCATTGAGATTCTTAATGACTTTTTCAATTTTTCCGGACATAAGATTCATCGAAACTGCGACAGTTCGTATATCCCGGGTCCAGGGTAGTTTTTTGATAGTGTCAAAATTGCCGTCAGCAATACTCAGAGCCAGGCTGTTGATTTTGGCAAGCGGGCTCAATACCAGTCGCAGTATCAGGATCAAAATACCTATAAAAAACACCAGTGAGATCACCGAGTATGTCAGCGATTCCTTGGCCTGTTCCCAGAGTTTCAGGTAGCCAAACCCGGGATGAATAGTGACAAACACGGTACCGCCTTTGACCCAACCAGCATCAATATCCGATTTTACAGTGACCGTTTCCATCGGCAGTATTTCAGTAAACCATTGTGGTACCTGCTCAAAACTTTTCGGATTGGTTTTTTTAACCAGTTCCTTATCATGGCGATTTAGCAGCAGGATTTCGAGATAATAACCACGATCAAAAATGGCATTGATCATTGTTTCCAGAATTGTGTCATCCTCATCAAGAATGTACGGGCTTAATGACAGACCGAGCGATGTCGCTGTATCCTGGGCATGAATCTCAGATTCTATTTGCAGGTAGTCTCGAATATTGCTGACACTGGTATAGAAATTGACGGTAAAGATTACCAGAAAGATCAGTGAAATCAGCAGCATGAGCTGTTTGGATAAGGACATTCATGACTCCTTGCTATAAATTGGTAAATAATTCTTAAGCTTTTCTAATACTAGCGTTTGCAGACGAAGTCGTCACCGGATATTTTATGTTGTTAAACTAACTCTAATGTAGCCTGGGGCCTTGATGCACCTTGGGGCACTGGATAAAATCCACCCTTCAATTCTCAAATAGCGGATTCCAAAAAATCATGCGCACTTCACGCTTTCCACTGCATACCCTCAAAGAAACTCCGGCTGATGCGGAAATACCCAGTCATCGCCTGATGTTACGTGCTGGCATGATAAGAAAACTCGCCAGTGGCTTATACAACTGGTTGCCAATGGGACTGCGCGTTTTACACAAAGTTGAAAATATCGTTCGCGAAGAAATGAACAAATCGGGTGGTTTGGAAGTCCTGATGCCGGGCGTTCAGCCGGCTGAACTCTGGCAGGAAACCGGACGCTGGCAGAAATATGGCCTCGAATTATTGCGCTTTAAGGATCGACATGAACGGGAATTCTGCCTCGGCCCAACCCATGAGGAAATCATTACCGAACTGGCCCGAAACGAGCTTCAAAGCTACAAGCAACTGCCGGTGAATTTTTACCAGATCCAGACAAAGTTCCGGGATGAAATAAGGCCCCGTTTTGGCATTATGCGCGCACGTGAATTCATCATGAAAGATGCTTACTCGTTCCATCTGGAAGATGCATCACTGGATAAAACTTACGACGACATGTACCAGTGCTACAACAATATATTCAATCGCTGTGGCCTGGATTTCCGCGCCGTGCAAGCCGACAGCGGTTCAATCGGCGGAAACTCTTCCCACGAGTTCCATGTTCTGGCCGATTCCGGCGAGGATGCCATCGCGTTCTCAACGGCCAGTGATTATGCTGCCAATATTGAAATGGCGGAGGCGATTGCCAATGCAGAAAGACCCGGGCCCAGCAAGGCCATGCAGGAAATAAAAACGCCTGACCAGAGAAGTATTGAGGAAGTCTCCAGTTTTCTCAACATTCCAAAAGAGCAGACAATCAAAACGCTTATCGTCAATGGCGTAGATGAAAATTCGGTTGTCGCACTGGTTTTGCGTGGTGACCATGAGCTCAATGAAATCAAAGCCGAAAAGCTCGATCAGGTAGCCACTCCCCTGACCATGGCTTCAGAGGAAGCTATCAAGGGAGCAACAGGCTGCCTGCCCGGCTCAGTTGGACCCGTTGGCTTGATGATCAAGGTGTATGTCGACCGGGCAGCCAATCAGCTGGCCGATTTTATCTGTGGTGCAAACACCGATGGCGTCCACTACTCCGGAGTAAACTGGGAACGTGACCTGCCAGTAGGCGAAGTTGTCGACATCCGCAATATAGTTGAAGGTGACCCCAGTCCGGATGGCCAGGGAACACTGACCATTGCCCGGGGTATCGAGGTAGGGCATATATTCAAACTGGGTAAAACCTACAGCGACAAGATGAATGCCACTGTGTTGGATGAAAACGGCAAATCCGTGACCATGACCATGGGTTGTTATGGCATCGGGGTTTCCCGTGTTGTTGCTGCTGCCATTGAACAGCACCATGATGACAAGGGCATCATCTGGCCCGCTACGATCGCCCCTTTCGAGGTGGTGATCTGCCCGATTCAAATGAAGAAATCGCAGTTGGTGAAGGAAGCGACCGAAAAACTTTACAATGCGTTAATTGATGCCGGCGTCGATGTGCTTCTGGATGACCGCGACGTTCGCCCGGGCGTGATGTTTGCTGATTTGGAATTAATAGGTATTCCCCACAGAGTGGTGATCGGCGAGCGCAGTCTCAAGGAAAACCAGGTTGAATATCGACTGCGAAGCGCAGAAGAAAATCAAATGATTGGCGTCGATGCAATCACTGAGTTTCTATTGGAACAGTTGAACTAAAGCTTAACGCTGGCAATCACCTTGCTACCATTATCCTGGTATTCAAGTGAATCAAAACTGAGCATGCGCGACATGGCTATACCGCGACCATGATTATCAAAGGCTCTATCAGGATCCATTTCCAGATAGTTGGCAAAATCAAAACCGTCGCCTTGGTCAGTAATGGTAAAATGGATTTCTGCGTCACCCTGGTGAATATCAATCGTTACTTCCCGGTCAGCATACTCAGGCAACTGTAATCGCCGCTCCACTTCGGACTGCCAGTTACCATTTTCCTTGAGCTCACCTTTTTCTTCATAGGTGATGCCCAGATTGCCATGCTCGACCGCATTAATCAGTAATTCAGACATGCCCACCACGACACGCTGAGGTTCGGGGCACAGGCTCGAAAGCATCGTAGCCATTTCCCGGGCCTGTTCGAGTGTCTTAAAGGCATGACGCTCTTCTGACAGCATCTGTTTGATTGTTTCTTTTTCTTCAACCCTTTCCTGAGCAGAACGATAGCGCAGACGGTCTTCAATAGCGGTTGCCACGACCGAGCGCAACATTTCCTCTTCGAAGGGCTTGGTCAGTTAGTAGTAGGCACCGGCTTTCATGCCATCGGCAATATCCTGCTTTGAGGCTAAGGCTGTTTGTAGAATCACGGGCAATTCGAGCAAAACGGGATGCTCCTTGATTCTGGCCAGTGTTTCCATGCCGTCCATGTTGGGCATCATACGATCGAGCAAAACCAGGTCGAAGTCTTCGGGATTCGCCTGAAGCTGGTTCCAGGCATCCAGGCCGTCTTCGGCAGAACGAAGATCGTAACTTTCATTTTCGAGATATTCTTTGATTATTTCAATATTAAACGGTTCATCATCTACGATGAGAACGGTTGCTTTGGCATCGCTCATGTCGTCAAC
>JARRJW010000157.1:0-4888 GCA_037388785.1 Gammaproteobacteria bacterium | reverse complement strand
CATGCGTGCTTGTAACAGCGGAAACAAACAGTGATAACCAGCCCAATATAAAAAATATACCTCCAACAGGTGTCAGTTTACTCAGAGCAACAAATTGATAGAGCTGAATTGCATAGAGATTAACGCTGAAAAATACTATACCAAGAATAAAAAATATGCCGGTCGCTATGATTAAGCGACTTTTGGAAATGACCATGCTGAGGCTGATAAACAGCAGGGCAAGCGTATGGATAAACTGGTAATTGAGCGCCGTTTCTGTAACAGACAATGCCTCGGGCGTCAGGCTCAGTTTGAGTCCGTGGCTGGCATAAGCGCCTAGAGCAACAGAAAATGCACCGCTTAGTGCCGCGACAGCCAGAAATATACGCTGAATCAGGAAAGTCTTCGCGGTGTCCATTGACCGTCGTTTATCAATGGTTATTTATCCCAGGGAGCCTGCTTGTTTTCGACCCACTCACTAATGCCTTTTTTTGCCTCCCTGGAATTCAGGCAGCGTTTAAACATCACACCGGAACTACGCTGAAAGGCGGCAGACTCATGATGGCCATGGATACAGACGTCCTTAATAAACTGCTTGGTTTCTTTTTGTGCAGAAGTGACACCTTTAAGCACGATAT
Organism: Gammaproteobacteria bacterium; assembly: GCA_037388785.1. Taxonomy (GTDB): domain Bacteria; phylum Pseudomonadota; class Gammaproteobacteria; order Chromatiales; family Chromatiaceae; genus JABDQZ01. The sequence continues at coordinate 4,271 of JARRJW010000157.1, read as the reverse complement.
CAATCTGGTCGGCAACAGTGGCTTCAAAATTTTCTGCATCCACATTGATATGAGCCAGGCCCATTTCTACTGCCTGATCAGATGTCATGTATTCGCCGCTGAGAAGCCAGCGTCGGGTATTGTGAGCGCCAATACAGGACATGATATAGGGTGCAGAGGCAATAGGTGCAAGCCCGGCACGAACCTCATTGATCGCAAAGCGGCTATGGCTTTCACAGACAACTATATCACTGCAGGCAGCCATCGCGGCACCAACGCCCAAGGCATCTCCCCTAATGGCTGCTATCACTGGCGTAGGAAAATTGTCCAACTCGGTCAATATGGTGAAAATTTTTGATCCCGGGTCGTTATCCTGGTCAATATCATTATTTTGATAGGACTGTATCCATTCAGGGTCAACGCTTCGGCAGAAGTTTTTTCCCTCTGCGGTCAATACCATTGCCCTGATACTGGAGTCTTTGGATAATTTTCTTAAATTATCGCGAAGATCGTTCGCGGTGGCCTCATTAATCACATTGAAATGTTCGGGACGATTAATGGAAATTGTCACTACATGTCGGTCGTCATGGGAAATTGACAGGTTATCTGTCATAGCGATCACCTTCTTTATTTTTATCTGTAAATAACGATTAGAGTTTATAACTTAAGTATAGAGGTAATTGAAGAGAATTACGTCCATGTTCTATACAAATTGCAAAAGTGGTGTCTTGATTTTCTAGTCTGACGGGTGCAGTCTAGTAATGACAATAATAATTCACACCACCACTCAATTGAGGATAACATGATGAAGAAAATTCGGTTAATACCTGCATTGTTATGCGGTTTAATCTCCACACCATTATTAGCACAACCTCAGCCTTATCAGATGCCTATGCCCGGTTATGGATACCAGCCCAGATCAATGCCGGCCCCGGTAAAGCCGAAACCGCCTTCAGAAGTGGAACAGGCTGGTGCCATACTTAAAGAAGGGTTGACCAAACTGGTTTCGTTTTTTAAACAGAACCAGGCGCCTTCCGGGCAACAGATCGCAGTTTTTCTTGACCGTGAAATTTCACCATATTTTAACTTTCCCTACATGGCTAAATGGGCTGCTGGTTCATATTATTCACGTATGTCAAAACCTCAGCGCAAGGCGCTGGAAAACGAATTGAAAACGCAGTTTCTCTCAACCATGGCACAGAAACTTACTTCATTCAGCAACCAGTCAGTGCGTTACCTGCCAGCAAAAATAACCGGCAAGGGACAGGTGCAGTTGAGTATTGCCATTTCCAACCGTGGTGGTTATCCGGCAAGGCTGGATTTTCGCATGTACAAGGATAAGGATGGCTGGAAGGTCTATGATGTTTCTGCCAATGGCAGTAGTGCTTTGATGTATTACCGTCAGTACTTCCGTCAGAAATTGCAGAGACAAAGAATGCAGACTCGTTTCAGATGACTATAAAGATCCCCGCATATGCGGGGATTTTTTAGCTGCGCTGAATCAGCGTCAGTGTTCTGCCTTTTTGTACCATCTCAAGCTGTTTCAAAAAACTCATGCCGAGCAGTACTTCATCGCCTGGCAAACCACCGAAAATGCTTGCACGAATGTTATTGAGAGTAATGTTGCCGATCGTGACGCTGTCAAGTACGGCTCGATAACTGGGAACAACACCATTGGCAGTTTGACTCATTGACTGACCAATAATTTTCAAATTCAGTCTGCGCGCGAGCTTTTCCGAAATGGCGACGTCGGTCGCGCCGGTGTCCAATAAAAATTTAACTGGTACCTGGTTGATTTTTCCGGATGTCACGTAATGCCCGGACCGGTTCATTTTCAGCACAACTACCTTTCTGTTATTTTCGGCGATAAAGGCCTGTGGCGTTTGATTGGGATTCTGCTCAGATTCCAAAAAACGGTTAAACACCAGGGTTAGCAAACCCAGTACCAGCAGCCAGGTAACCGTGGTCATGGTTTTGCCAATTTTGCTTTCAAAATGCTTGGAGGAAGACAAGAAGAATCCTGTGATAGAAATAAATTCGGGATAAATATGCTATACCAGTTAATGGGATAGACCAAAAACAAGGGATAAAGTTTAGATGCCGGTCTCGGAAATCTTACTGATAGCAATGGGGTTGTTGACGGTTGCGATTCTGGCTGCCGGCCTTTTTCAGCGTCTGTCCATTCCCTATACCGTGTTGTTGGTTGTCATCGGTATTGCCTTGTCGGAGTTACAGTATGTCTGGCCCAACCTGCACGCGCTGGATGACTTCAAATTAACCCCTGAACTGGTTTTCTTTATATTTCTGCCAGCTCTGATTTTTGAATCCGGGCTGAGCCTGGATGCCCGGCAACTGGTCAAGGATATTGCGCCGGTACTAACCCTGGCGGTGCCAGCATTGTTAATTTCAACAACGCTGGTGGGATATGCGCTGTGGTTTTTATTGGATCTGGAATTGACCACCGCCCTGTTGTTTGGTGCCCTGATCTCAGCTACCGACCCAGTTGCTGTTGTTGCCCTTTTCAGGGAACTTGGCGCACCTCTGCGACTGAATATTCTGGTTGAAGGTGAATCGCTATTTAATGATGCTACCGCTATCGTGGTTTTTGGCATTTTGCTGGCAATGGTAATGGAAGGCACGTCGGTTGGTTTTGCTTCCACCGCCATGTCCATTGTCGAGTTCATCTTTGTCTTTCTCGGCGGTGCGGTGGTGGGTATGCTGATTGGCCTAATCGTCAGCGAAATGTTGTTTCGCTTGAAAAGCAATGTCAGTGCAATATTGACGATGTCAGTAGTCACCGCTTACGCCAGCTTTATTATCGGTGAGCATCTACTGCATGTTTCCGGAGTGATTGCCACGGTCAGTGCCTCACTGACGTTAAGTATATACGGCATGACACGCATACCGGTAAACGTAAAACCCGTGCTGATTGAGACTTGGGAATTTTTTGGATTGGTTGCCAATTCCCTATTGTTTATCTTGCTTGGTCTGTCAATCGACCTGTTATCGCTATTAGATGACTTGAACCTGATTCTGATCACGGTCGTCGTGGTGCTTTTGGCCAGGGCTGCAGGGGTGTACACGCTCGTACCGATAACCACCCGGTTATTCCGGTTGCCGGAAATAGCCCTGCCGGAAAGGCACATCATGTGGTGGGGTGGGCTAAAGGGTGGGCTAGCCATTGCAATCGTCCTGTCAATTCCTGAAACTCTGCCGGGCAGGGACCTTTTGATTAATCTGACACTGGGCGTGGTGTTGTTTACACTGATTGTTAATGCTTGGAGTATCCGACCATTAATGCACCGATTAAAAATGGATGTCCTGACAGAGGATGAGCTTTCTGAATTTGAACACGAGCTGCAACGGGTCGGGAAGGTCTCCAGCGATACCTTAAGGCAGTACCGTGAGCTGGGTATTCTATCAAGCAAGTTAAGTGAAACGCTCGATAAAAAAATTCGACTAACATTTGAAAATGCCACGCCAAACCTGTCCGGTAAACAGGTTGAAAAACGCATTTACCTGATCTCTCTGAAAGCTGAACTTAAAGCGCTGAATGAGTTGTACAGTATCGGGATTATCGATCAGTACACTTTGCTGGATATAAAAAACAATCTGCAGATAGATCGTGAAAACATCCGCTTCAATAAAGGCCAGGCAGTCGATAGAACGACATTAAAAGGTACGTCAATTTTTAAAAGGATCGAATTAAAGGTTATTGCGTTTGCCCGTGAAAAAAACTGGGCCATTCCGCTGCTATCACATTACCAGTCGCTCAGATTAAAGCAGCGTATCCAAAGAAAAATTGCCGGCATAGTGATGTCCTACTTTGCATTGGAGAAAATCAAAAGCGAGGCCGGTTTTTCTGAAGAGCAGAAACTGCCGATGATTGAGCTGCACCAAAACCGGTTGAAACGAAGGAAAAATGATCTTCAGGAACTGCGAGATGACTACCGGGATATGTTTGTATCGATTGAGAAGGAAATGTTTACCCGGGCTGCCCTGATCTCAGCAAAGGCAGGTGCTGAGGACGGCTTCCATCATGGTGAAATCGGTATAAAAGCATTCAATAAGATATCATCGATTATCGCTGAGGTGCTAATGTCCGTCTATGATGCTGGCGCGCCAGATGGTGATGAGCACGGGCAGGCGCTGGCTAATATTCCATTGTTTAGTGGTCTGAGTAAGGCGGCATTAAAGGTTTTGTCAGACCATGCCCAACAGGTCACTTTTCTAGCGGACGATACGATTATTGGCGAAGGTGATAAAGGCGATGCACTCTACCTAATTAAAAA
>JARRJW010000156.1:4923-8811 GCA_037388785.1 Gammaproteobacteria bacterium | reverse complement strand
CTCCCTCGCTGCGTGAAGCTGCTCTGGTGATGGGGGCATCCAAAATGCAGATGATTTTTCATCATGTATTGCCACAGGCGATGCCCGGCATGTTAACCGGCAGTATTATTGGAATGGCCCAGGCACTGGGTGAAACGGCACCTTTGCTGATGATTGGCATGATCGCCTTTATTGTCGATATACCGAGTAATTTCCTGGATCCGGCAACAGTATTGCCGGTACAAATATATTTGTGGGCGGACAGTCCTGAAAAAGCATTTCTGGAGCGTACGGCTGCAGCCATTATGGTGTTACTGGGATTCCTGGTGATCATGAATTTACTGGCTGTCTGGCTCAGAAAAAAATTCGAAAAGCGCTGGTAGGCAATACAGTAATTTAGAAAGATAAATTGGTCTTCCTGCTGGCAGGTTGGAGTATGAAAAGATGATGACAGAGACGATGGATGGTTACACGATGGGTGAAGCGGCAAAAAGTATCGAAGCAGAGGTTCATGAACTTGAATCAGAAGATACGGAAACAGTTGGTAAACCATTGTTGTCGAAAGACAAATCCAGAATGGCCTGTCGTAATGTGAATGTTTATTACGGTGATAAAATGGCCATTGATAACTGTTCACTGGATATTGGTAAAAATGAAGTTCTCTCAATGATTGGTCCGTCCGGCTGTGGAAAGTCGACGTTTCTGCGTTGTTTGAACCGGATGAATGACACGATCGATATTTGCCGGGTAGAAGGTGATATTCAACTTGATGGGCAGAATATTTATGACCCGAAACTGGACGTTGTGCCCCTGCGTGCCCGTGTCGGTATGGTTTTTCAAAAGCCCAACCCATTTCCCAAATCCATTTACGACAATATCGCGTACGGCCCACGTATTCACGGCCTGGTAAATAACAAAACCGAAACTGATGAAATAGTTGAAATATCATTAAAGCGTGCCGGTTTATGGGAAGAGGTTAAAGACCGTCTGGATGCGCCGGGTACAGGTCTGTCCTGAAGTGATACTGATGGATGAACCCTGTTCAGCACTTGACCCGATTGCAACGGCTAAAATTGAGGAACTGATTGATGAACTGCGAGCTGAATATACTATTGCTATAGTGACCCACTCGATGCAGCAGGCCGCACGGGTTTCCCAGCGTACTGCCTATTTTCATCTTGGCAAACTTATCGAAGTCGGGCAAACCGACATGATTTTCACTAATCCAGAACATAAACTGACAGAAGACTACATCACCGGTCGCTTCGGATAATTACCAGGAAACATTAATGACGTCTCATACATACACGCGCTACGACAAAGAGCTCGTTAATCTCAGAGAACTGGTTGATCGCATGGGTGTACATGTCTCTGTGCAAATGGGTATGTTGTTAAAAGGCATTGAGGAACTGCCTTCGGAAGGCAAATTTGATGAGGTCATTGAAAACGATACTGTGATCAATGGCATGGAAGTCAAAGCCAGTAAAACGGTACTGAAATTACTGGCCAGACGGGCCCCGGTCGGTAAGGACCTGAGAATGATTATAGCCGCTTCCCGTGTCGTAACAGACCTTGAACGGATCGGTGATGAAAGCGTAACCATTGCCAGGGCTTTAATTGAAGGCAAGTCTAATTCACCCTGTACCGATGGCGGCGTTACCGTAAGCACGGCATCACTGCTGGCTTCAGGTATCAATTTACTCGAACGTGCCTTGCTGGCATTACAAAATGATGATGTCGAGACTGCTCAGGAAATGATGGATAAACATGTAGCCAATGAAGGTACCTATTACCATGATGCAAATCAATTGATTGACTGCATCAAGCAGCATCATGAATCGATCGAAGAGAGTTTCAATGCGGCATTACAGGCTAATTCACTGAAACGTATCTGTGACCATATCCATAATATCTGTGAACATACCGTCTTTCTGGTTGAGGGTGAAGACATCAGGCATCCGGAAGTTGATGATCGGGGCTAAGGCTGAATGATTACCGTATTACTGGTTGAAGATGAGCAACCGATCAGGGACATGATCAGGTTTGCCTTGTCCCGTGAAGGTATCGATATGGTTGAGGCGGCCGATGCCGAGGAGGCCCGCCGTGTGCTGGCTTGCTGTCTGCCAGACTTAATCCTGCTTGACTGGATGCTGCCGGAAACCAGTGGTGTTGATTTATTGCGCGAAATAAAAAAGAAACCTGAAATTTCAAAAATTCCAGTGATCATGCTGACAGCCAAGGCTGAAGAGGAAGATAAAATCATTGGTCTTGAAGCCGGTGCAGATGATTATGTCACCAAGCCATTTTCCCCCAAGGAGCTGATAGCCCGTATCCGTGCTGTTAACCGTCGTGCAATTGGCACAGATGTCCATGACCAGATTACCATTGGCGATCTGACAATTGATATGAATGCTTACAAAGTCAACTGCAAGGGAGAGCCTTTGCACCTGGGTCCGATTGAATACCGTTTACTGGTATTTATGGCATCCCATTCCGGGCGGGTTTACAGCAGAACCTCACTGCTTAACAATGTCTGGTCGGGCATGCTGGATGTCGAGGAACGTACTGTTGATGTTTATATACGCCGCCTGAGAAAAGCGCTTGAACCGCATGGTTGTGAGCACATGTTGCAGACGGTACGTGGGGCTGGTTATCGTCTCGACCACTCGTGAAATTCTACTTTAATAACGCATTTCAGCTTTGTAAGTGTCTTCAAAAAAACAATTTGCTGAATCCCATCTTGATCATTGGTAAAAAATCGTCATTTCGAGCAAAGCAGGAAATCTGCTTCCAATATCTTCTTGAGTCAGATCTCTCCCTCCGGTCGAGATGACATATTCTCTACTGATCTTTTTACATTAACGTTTTATCATTGATGCCGAGTAAACGACCGGCGTAAACATTTTGTACGATTATTTTAAATCAGAACTTCTGGTTCTACTTGCCCTCATGATATTCACATTAATGCTGGGTTTGCTGACCGGTTTCTGGGTAATTCCGGGTTTGGCCTTGTTATCAGGGTATGTTGCCTGGCATCTCCGGCAAATTTATTACCTGGAACGCTGGATGCTGGGTTTTGATAAGGAGGCGCCGCAATACCTTGTCGGTATCTGGCGTTATGCCAGTGACAATATCATCAGATACCAGAAAACCGGGAAAAATCGTAAGCGCCGTATATCGAAACTACTGGCCCGTTTTAACCAGACACTTGAAATGCTTCCAGACGCGATTGTTGTCATGGACTCCAAAATGCGTATTGAATGGATGAATCCGGCAGCCGAAAAATTGCTCGGTATCAATCGTAAACGAAACGGCGTTAAGTTATACGAAGTCATCGGCAACAAACAGTTTCAAAGCTTTATTGAAAAGGCAGATTTTGAGTTTCCGCTTGAAATGGTTTCACCGGTCAATAACCGCCTGGAACTGGAAGTGAAAATGACCCGTTTTGAAAATGGTCAGTACCTGTTTACGGCTCATGATATTTCCGAAGTAAAAAAGGTTGAATCAATCCGACGAGAATTTCTTGCTAATGTCTCGCATGAATTAAGAACACCGCTGACAGTTGTTTCAGGTTACCTGGAAATGCTTGAAAATGATGAAATACCCGGGCATGTCAAAGAGTGTATCAGGGCTTCTATACGCCAGACTGAGCGGATGCAAAACCTGGTTTCTGACCTGTTAATGCTTTCGAAAATTGAACTGCGTGAAGATTCCGCGATGATTGAAGAGGGTATCGACTTACCCCGCATGTTAATTGGTCTTAGCGATGATGCCGAGCGGCTCAGTGACAAATCTGAACATAAAATAATTTTACAGTGTGACCGCAGACTGGGCATGCAGGGCAGTGAAAAGGAAATCGCCAGTGCTTTTGGTAATATAATATTTAATGCAGTTCTTCATACTCCGGCG
>JARRJW010000156.1:0-4905 GCA_037388785.1 Gammaproteobacteria bacterium | reverse complement strand
CCGGCATTGATGAGAAACACCTGGCCCATCTGACAGAAAGGTTCTACCGCATTGATAAGGCACGTTCACGTGAGCGCGGAGGAACCGGGCTTGGACTGGCAATCACCCGGCATGTGGTGCAGAGACACGGTGGAGAGGTTAAAATCGTCAGTAATGTCGGCGAGGGCACAACGTTCACATTGGAATTTCCACTGGAGCGTGCCGTAGAGTTGAGCGTTACGGATGACTGATAACATTGAAGAAAACGTCATCAACAAATCGAACTAGAAACATCAAGTAATCATCACAAGTGAGGAAATAATGAGCATCGATTCCCAGGCATTTGGTGGATATCCGTATACCCGTATGCGTCGTATGAGGCGTGATGATTTTTCCAGAAGACTGATGCGTGAAACCATCGTCACACCGAATGATTTCATTTACCCGGTATTTGTCCTTGAAGGAGACAACAATCGTGAAGCTGTCAGTTCCATGCCGGGTGTTGAGCGCATGAGTATTGACCTGCTGGTTAAGGAAGCCAAACAGGTTGCTGATCTGGGTATTCCTGCAATGGCGCTTTTCCCGGTTACACCCAAAGAAGTCAAAAGCCTGGATGCGAAAGAAGCTTTTAACCCGGATGGCTTGGCTCAACGAGCAGTCAGGGCTTTGAAAGATGCGGTCCCGCAATTGGGAGTGATGACTGATGTCGCTTTGGACCCGTTTACCACCCATGGACAGGATGGACTGATTGATGAATCCGGTTACGTGATGAATGATGAGACTGTTGAAGTGCTGGTCAAGCAGGCCGTTTCCCATGCCGAGGCCGGTGCTGATATTGTCGGTCCATCTGACATGATGGATGGTCGGGTAGGTGATATCCGCGATGCGCTTGAACACGAAGGCCATATTCATACACGGATCCTGTCTTATTCAGCCAAGTATGCTTCAAGTTTTTATGGACCGTTTCGCGATGCGGTCGGTTCAGCCGGCAACCTTGGTTCAGGCAATAAATATACTTATCAGCAGGACCCGGCAAACAGCGACGAAGCGCTTCGTGAAGTTGCCATGGACCTTGCCGAAGGTGCTGACATGGTCATGATCAAACCGGGTATGCCCTATTTGGATATTGTCAGAAGAATCAAAGATCAGTTTGCCGTGCCCACTTACGTTTACCAGGTCAGTGGTGAATATGCGATGTTGATGGCTGCTGCACAGAATGGCTGGCTGGATGAAAAAGCAGTTGTGATGGAGTCATTAACTTGTATCAAGCGGGCTGGGGCGGATGGGATTTTGACCTATTTCGCCAAGCAGGCAGCTCAATGGTTGAATGACTGAAATCCGCTAATTGGCACAATGCGTTGTTAAAATCTTTCTCAAAATACTCATTTACTAATTTGTAAACTCCGCTTTTTCGAAAGATTTTGCCTAGCCTTGCACTCAATTAAGCAAATTTCAGTTCAGGCAATTTATTCAGGTACCTAACTTGATTTAAAGAGTTGCAGTATGTCCGAAGCCAAGTGACCATGGATGGCTCGAACGTCCTGAGAAAAAGATCATATGCAACTCGTAACAAACGGAAGATGAAATGACTGACCACTACGCCGTAATTGGTAATCCTATAGAACACTCCAAGTCGCCAGCGATCCATAAAATGTTTGCCGAGCAAACCGGTGAAGATATCGAATATGGTCGAATCCTTGGAAAAGATTTCGAAAAAGATGTAAAGGACTTCATCGATGCCGGCGGAAAGGGCTTGAATGTGACAGTGCCTTTCAAAGAACAGGCCTTTCAAATGGCAACAACTCTATCTGATAGGGCGAAAACAGCTGAAGCGGTTAACACTCTGTTGTTCAAAGATGATCAGAGTATCCAGGGTGATAATACTGATGGTGTTGGTCTGGTAACCGATCTGGGTTGTAACCACCTGTTTAACTTTGCCGGTTCAAAAATTTTACTACTTGGAGCTGGTGGCGCTGCCAAAGGTGTGATTAGGCCATTACTGGAACAGTCACCGGCAAAGTTGGTTATAGCCAACCGCACTGCCTCCAAGGCAATAACCCTGGCTGACAAAGTCAGTGATATTGGCAATGTCAGTGGTTGTGGCCTGGATGATTTATCCGGGGAACGTTTTGATCTGGTTATCAACGCTACAGCAGCAGGATTAACAGGTGAACTGCCGGGCCTTCCGGATGACTGTCTTGAAACAGGTGGCTGGACTTACGACATGATGTACGCGTCCGAGCCGACAGCTTTTGTGCGATGGGGAAAAGAACATAAAGCCGGCAAAGCTCTTGATGGGTTAGGCATGCTGGTTGAGCAGGCTGCCGAGTCTTTTTACCTGTGGCGAAAGGTAAGACCGGAAACCAGCCGGGTCATTGATTCTTTAAGATAGGAACCGGTTTTGATCTAAATCGATTCGACACGGTTCCGGCCATTCGATTTAGCCCGGTAAAGGGCGTCATCGGCACGCTTTAATAACATCTCAAGACTATCGGTTTGTCCCAGCTCAGTAACTCCAATACTGACACTGATCGAAAGTGAGTCATCACCTCCAATGCGTGGCATGGCAGCAGTTTTTGCACGGATACGTTCTGCTGCGTGTATGCCGCCTGCCAGCGTCATGCCGGGAATACACAGGGCAAATTCTTCGCCACCAACGCGACCCAGAATATCGTATGGCCGTATCAGTAGCTTGGTTTCATTGCTGAATAAAATCAGAATCAGATCACCAATGGCATGGCCAAACTCATCATTGACTTGCTTGAAATGGTCAAGGTCCATCATTGCCATGCACAAAGGCGTATTGTTGCGTATACAACGCTGCACCTCAGTTTCTGCCGCTTCTGTAAATGCACGGCGGTTATAGAGTTGCGTCAGGGCGTCAATATTTGCCAGGTCAAGCAATTTATCTTCTGAGCGCCTGAGCGGCACAAAAACAAAGCGGTGCATGACAAACCACATCAGCATCATCAATAAAATGATAACCAGTAAACTACCGGCAACAGCTATTAGTAGCAGATTGTTAAGCGACTGGAAAATCGGCCCTGAATCGTACGTGATTATTATCTGATAACCCGCTTGACCTGGAAAAGTGGCCTGGTGTCGTAAGGTGTATGGGCTGGTCGATTCGCGGTGAAAACTGGCAACAACATGGTTCTCTGCGTTGGTGATTTTGATCTCGATCAAACCGGGAACATGCTTTGCCCATAATGCTATAAGGGTCTCAATATCAGCAAAGTTGCCCCGCTGTATATCCCTTTCGAGAGCTTCAACGGCAACATTGATCTGGCTTTGCAAATTGGCATATTCCTGCTCTAAAAGGAGGTTACGCTGAAAAGAAATCAGCCCGACACTGAGTGCCATCAGGAATAAAAACAGTACCAGGGAAATAATCCAGTAAGCTCGCGTTATTTGAGTACGCTCAGTTTTCATATCGGCTTTATAGGATTCTCTGGCACAGACAGTCTCATTATAGTCAGCTAGTCAAACTGTGCCGAGGACCGGTGTTTTTCTGCTAGCTTGTGATAATGCTCAGCCGAATAAATCAGGAATTCTTTTTCCTTAGCAGTTAATTCGCGTATCTTTTTGGCGGGGCTGCCGATATAAAGGTAGCCGGATTCAAGAGTTTTGCCGCCCGGTACCAGAGATCCTGCACCAATCATGACCTGCTCCTCAACGATGGCGTTATCCAGCACGATGCTGCCCATACCAATCAGGCAGTAATCGGCAATGCGACATCCATGCAGTGTAACCAGGTGGCCGACGGTGACATGGTTGCCAACTATCAGTGGGGCACCACCTGGCAGGTATTCGCTGTCATGACTGATGTGCAGAATACTATTGTCCTGGATATTGGTTTCTTCACCGATACGGATTTTGTCAATGTCACCGCGTATCGTGACATTGGGCCAGACACTGCTACGTGCACCAATACGGGTATTGCCAATGACCACGGCGCTTGGGTCAATCCAGGCGCTCGAGTCAATTTCAGGGTAATAATTGTCAAAATGTCTAATATTTGTCATGGTTTAGTCACTATGATTTAAGTCGGCCAACATAAAGGAGATATCATGGATATCGGAACGATCATATTCTGGGGCATTATTGCCATAATCGTGGTTTATACCATAACCATATATAACAACCTTGTCTCTTTAAAGCACGGTGTCAGTAAAGCCTGGTCGAATATCGACGTTCTCCTCAAACAGCGCCATGATGAACTGCCCAAACTGGTCGAAACCTGTAAGCAGTATATGCAGTATGAGCAGGATACCCTGGAAAAAGTCATGGAGGCACGTAATGCCGTCTATACAGCAGGCCAGAGCCACGACCTGGCAGCACTGGGTATCGCTGAATCACAATTACGCATGGGGATGGGGCAATTATTTGCAGTAGCAGAAAATTATCCTGACCTGAAAGCCAATGACAGCTTTAAACATTTGCAGAGCCGTATTTCCGACCTGGCCAATTCCATTGCAGACCGCCGTGAATTTTATAACGAAGCTGTTAATAACAACAACGTGCGTATTGAGCAGTTTCCAGATGTTATTGTTGCCCGGGTAATGAATTTCCAGGCGGCCGATTTGCTTGAGTTCAGTGAGCAAGAGACGGCCGATGTTAATCTTAAACAGTTGTTTGAATAATACGTTTTTAATTTTAAAACAGGGGCGGCTTTTTACTCTTTTTCAAGCTACAGGGAAGTATTTATGCGTCCTTGGCAAAGAGTGAGAGTTGCCCGGCTAGCGCGAACAAATGACTATTACCGATCAAATCAGGCATATGGCAGAGGCCGAATTCTGGGCTTTCCTGGCATTTGCAGCAATCCTTGCTGGCGTCTGTTTTTACTTTGCCTTCAACTACCTGAAAAAATCACGTTTGATTGAGGATACCCCTACGTCAAAAATTCGTTCGGCCGCCCAGGGGTAC
>JARRJW010000155.1:0-7296 GCA_037388785.1 Gammaproteobacteria bacterium | reverse complement strand
TATCAATTTCCGTTTTTGTGACCGTTTCAATCCCTTTCATGCTTGAATAACTTGTCTGGAAACCGTAGGCGACAACCGCGAGCATTATCGTGAAGGTGATAACCATAATTGCCAGCATTTTGTTTCTGATACTGGTTAATAGAAAGTTCATGCGCTACGCTCCTAATAAATAGAAATGGGCCTTTGACTTCGAAATGATAAAATATATATGGGCCTTGAATCCCATATCTTATTAATTAACAAAAATCTTTTTAAAAACCTTTGTAAACTAAAGAGTTTTTTTATTTTAAATTGATACTTTTTTTATTTAATACTTTTATATTTCAGTATTTTCAGAGTATAGCGGCTCTAGCAAGGAAATCTTTATTTTGTCGGCAAGGCATAAAAAAACCCGCTGATGAGGCTATCACCAGCGGGCTTGTGTATGGTAGCTATGAGTGGACTTGAACCACTGACCCCAGCATTATGAATGCTGTGCTCTAACCAGCTGAGCTACATAGCCATAGGGTGCGCGAGGATACTAACCGGTGCTGAATTTGTCAATATTGGCAATTATTTTAATTCGCCCGGTTGACACAAAAAATAAGCAGGATTAGACATTGAAGCGGAAATGTATGACATCACCGTCCTTAACAAGGTAGTCTTTACCCTCAGAGCGAAGTTTGCCTGCATCCTTGGCGCCATGTTCGCCCTTGAATTCGACAAAATCATCATAGCTGATGACCTCAGCCCGAATGAAACCACGTTCAAAATCAGTATGAATCACCCCTGCTGCCTGGGGAGCGGTAGCACCAACCGGCACTGTCCAGGCTCTGACCTCTTTTTCACCAGCAGTGAAATAGGTCTGCAAGCCAAGAAGCGCATAACCGGCACGAATAACGCGGTCCAGACCGGGTTCATCCAGGCCCATTTCAGCTAGAAATTCAATTTTTTCATCATCTTCCAGTTCGACAATCTCGGCTTCAATCGCGGCACAAACCGCAACAATCTTCGCATCTTCCTGTTTCGCCAGCTCCGTTAATGCATCGAGTGCAGGATTATTTTCGAAGCCATCCTCATTAACATTGGCAATATAAAGTACCGGCTTATTGGTAATGAGTTGGAAATCCTTAAGTATGGCCTGCTCATCATCACTCAATTCCAGGGTTCGAACCGGCAAACCTTCTGAGAGATGCTGGTTAACTTTTTCCAACAAAGCTTTACGAACCAGGATTTTTTTATCTCCGGTTTTGGCCTGTCGGGTCACTTTGTCCAGCGCTTTTTCGATAGATTCCAGATCCGCCAAAGCCAGTTCTGTATTGATAACTTCCGCATCGGCGATCGGATCAACCTTTCCTGAAACATGGACAATGTCATCATTTTCAAAACAGCGAACCACATGACAAATGGCATCTGTCTCACGAATATTGGCCAGGAATTTGTTTCCCAGGCCTTCACCTTTAGAGGCACCGGCGACCAACCCGGCAATATCGACAAAAGACATGGTGGTTGGAATAACATTTTGAGGATTCACAATCCCGGCGATGACGTTTTGTCGAGGATCATTGACGGGCACTACCCCGACATTGGGGTCGATAGTGCAGAAAGGATAGTTTTCCGCTGCTATGGTAGCTTGAGTTAAGGCATTAAAAAGTGTCGACTTGCCGACATTTGGCAAACCCACGATACCGCATTTAAATCCCATCAGGTAACGTCCCAATATTCAAAACCGCGAAGAATAGCTGAAAACGGGACGTTAGTCAGTTACTTAATATCAGCTGACATTAAATAACTTATCGAAATTCGCAATTTTAAGAATTTCCTGGATATTGGCATTGGCATTGACCAGGGAAACCTGACTACTTTTGCTGGCATGCTCACGCAGTTGCAACAGCATACCCATGGCAGAACTGTCCATGTATTCAGTTCCTGAAAGGTCAACAACAAACTCCTTTTCACCTTTGGGCAGATCACGATACGCCGCGATAAACTCCTGGTGTGCGGAAAAATCAAAACGGCCTGTAACGTTAATGGTTACCGTATTTCCCTGTTCAGTTGCGGTTACACTCATTTTTCACCTCGTCGTTTGTAGAGCAATTTTATTGTGTCCAATAGCACTCAATTCTGACCTTGTTGCCGGGAGCCTCGAATTGAACCTTGTCAGCAAACTGATTAACCAGACCTAATCCGCGATGTTTATCAGCGAATATATCGTCCTTCAATTTATTGTAGTCAAAACCCTTACCACTGTCTTCGATAACAATGAATAATTTGCCGCTTGTCTCCGAAGAAATCTGGTTTCCCATCTCAATGTGTATGAAGCCCTCTCCAAGCGCCTCAAGTCTATCCTTTTTTATCTGGTTATACTTTAAAATACCGTTATTCTGTTTACGTAGCGATGGGTCCATTTTTTTCAGGCTGCGCACCGGTAATGTTTTGTCGTTGTCAAAATAATTTTGCAGGTCTGTACTGACAAAAGCATATTCCAGTAGGGTAATGTCGTCACTTTGTTCGTAACCATCACGAAACTGTTCCAGGTTATCCATGATTGCCTGGTAGATATTATCGTCCCTTCCAGCACTGGAAATAACATCACGTAAAGCCTGGGTTCCAAATAACTTGCCGTCGTGATTTTCAGTTTCGACCACTCCGTCGGTATAGATATAGAATCGGTCACCTTCATCAACCGGAATAACCTGCATGGTCAACTCCAGGTCCTGACTGTCAATAATTCCCAACGGCAGGTTTTTCGCACTGATCGATTCCATCTGATTATCCCTGAAACGTTTTAACAACAGATCAGGTATACCACCACCCCATACAGAGATCACTTTATCATATCGATTTACATCTATCGCGTAAGTTGCCATAAACATTTCAAGCGGCAACAGTTTTTTCAATCTTCGGTTAATCTCGGATATTATCGATGTCAGGGTAAATCCTTTGGCCGTCATTGAATAAAAGATTTCCGAAACCGGTAGTGTACCAATGGATGCGGTCAGCCCATGCCCGGTAAAGTCTCCCAGCAAAATATATTCATGTCCATTTGGAGTCATCGCTGACAACAGCATGTCGCCGTTAAAAATTGACATCGGTGACAGGGTGTAACGGATATTTTCACGATCAAGATAATCCTGGTGAACAATGGAATTAAAAATACTTTTCGCCAGCTTCTGTTCTGACTGCATCACGTTATGGTAATAAGCCAGCTCTTTTCTTTCCCGATATTGCTGGTGATAACTGCCACCCATTTTTAACAGTGAATTGATACGTGAAAAAAGCATGGTGTCACTGTAAGGGATAGTAACCAGGTCATCACCACCTGCTTCGAAGCAACTTGCCAGGGATATCTCGTCAGAATGCGAGGTAATGAATAACAGCGGCACAAAATGTTCTTTCATTTTGAATTTCAGGCGATGCCCCATCATTAATCCGTCACCATTAAGGTCAACATCGATAATCAGTAACTCAAAATTCTCAGGATGAAAAACTTCCATACCCTGTTCGGCTGAAGTTATATGCTGAATAACCAGACCTTCCGCGCCAAGGAAACGCATCATGTCATTAGCCAACTGCGCCTGGGATGTAGCCAACATGACACGCTTACCACGCCATTCCACTTCCTGAAACGGCGTTGAATCAATATCCTGGTGAAAATCCTCCAAAATCATTTAACCTTAAACAGCTTCTCGAAGTTGGTAATATCCAAAACTTTTTCTATTTCCCTGTTCGCACCTGTTAGTGTGATATCACTTCTGTCACCACCTACTCTTTCTCTCAGCACCAACAGCATGCCGAGGGCGGCACTATCTATGTAACTGGCTCTACTTAAATCAATGATTAACTTTTTTGCAGCAGCTTGGGGCAAATGCTTGTAGCATGAAGTAAAGTCCTGATGAAGCTCATAGCCAAAACGTCCATCAATCTTAATTTTCAAGGCATTTTCAGTTTCACTGAATTCGCTGGATACTGACATCGTTAATTCTTCTTAAACTAAAACAATTCAACTTCGCCTTCATCCATCGTGTTTTGATCAACCGGACGATTGTTTTGGATGTCTTCATGATCATTAAACTGGGCGATATGGTCACGAAGCACCGCTAATTCTGAGAGGTAATGTGGCAAACCGTCTTTTTCAGCTGAACGCAGGCTTTTAAGACCATGGTGCAATTCATCAACCATTCTTTCCGCTTTATCAAGATGGTTCTGGGAATAACCGGCAAGCTGACGCACAATATCTTCAAATTGCAGTGAACGCACTGCATTACCCACCATCTGGTCGATGTCTCCGGTAATCACAGAAACATCCTGCAACTTCTCCTCGATGGTTTTGTTAACCTCGGCAACCTGCACCATCATGTCATCAACCTGCGCTTTGGACTCTATCGCAAAATTCATATCCTTTGAGGCCAATTCATTAATCTCTTCACGGGCCTTGTGGATGGTATCACGGGTAGAACCCAGCACTTCCTTGATTTCCTCATTAAAAGCGTTAGAACGACCTGACAGATTTCGAACTTCATCGGCAACAACGGCGAAGCCTCGCCCCGCCTCACCCGCCCTCGCGGCTTCAATAGCGGCATTTAATGCCAACAGGTTGGTTTGATCAGCGATGGTTTTAACATCAGACAACAGGCCATCGGCCTGCTCCATCTGCTTGACCATATCGTTGATATGCTCAACCATGCGCATACTGTTCACACTCACCTGCAGCACATGATCGATAAAAAACTTAAGCACCTTATCGGTTTCAGCGGCAAATTCAGCAAATGAAATTTTACCCGGTTCACCGCCACCAGCAGAGGAGGACTGCATTTTATCCACCAGCCCGGTGACCAGTTGTTTCTGTTGAACTGATGAATCATTTAAACCGTTAAAACTTCCCTGGAGCGTGACCACAGCATCTGCCACGAGGTTTTGTATTTTCTGTAAATCACCTCGCATGGCATTTAACATGGACTCCAGACCTTCATCAATTTCCTTGATTAAATCCAGTACTGCATCCTCAACTTCCTCGACCGGCATTTCCTTAACGAAGTTTTTTTCACCTGTTGTCTGACTGTCAAAATACCAGGTGATACCAGCCCAGATTACTGCTGCTGCTATAATCCAGAAAGCTACATAAAAATTTCCATGGACAAACCAGGAGGCAACTACCGTTGAAACTACGAGTGCGGCAGCTATCCAGTATTTGCGGGTAAAACTAAAACGTTTTGCCTGTTCTGACTCCATGACGTTTAATTCGGCTGACAAATCCTTTTCTTTAACACTTAATGAAACCTAGTTTCGCGACAGCGTAACCAGGCGTTCACCAATTTTTGAAAGTGGTAATACCTCGTCCGCATAACCACGCTTATAAACCTCGCCCGGCATTCCCCAGACAACACTGGTCTTTTCATCCTGTATAATGACACGTGCACCATTGGCTTTCATTTCGCCAGCGCCCTCGGCACCATCATCCCCCATACCAGTCAACATGACAGAAATAGCATTGGAACCGGCATTCTGGGCAAGGGAGCGAAACATGACATCGACCGAAGGTTTATGACGATTCACCAGAGGCCCGTCATTCAATGTGCATATATACCTGGCACCATCACGCTTCACGACCAGATGCCTGTCACCCGGAGCAATGTACACATGACCGGGTAATATCTGTTGCCTGTCCTTGGCTTCAAGAACGGTTAATGCTGTTAACTGATCAACCCTGTTTGCAAACGATCCGCTGAAAGCGGCTGGAATATGCTGAGATATGACAATACCTGGCATGTCAGGCGGCAGGTTTGCTAATACATCCTTGACAGCTTCAGTGCCACCGGTGGATGAGCCGATACCAATAATTTTATCAGTTGTCCTGAAATGCCCTTTACCTACTGCTCTCGTTAGTATGGCATCTGCCGAGTTTTTTTCGGATGCCTGACCAGGCGTCACCTGTTTACGTTTTTTAAGTGGCTGAACATGAGCCTGCGCAGCCATACGTACCTTGTTAACAATTTCATCAGAATAATCATTGAGTTGTTCAGCGATGTCGATTTTCGGCTTGGATACAAAATCGACAGCACCGTTTTCCAGCGCTCGTAAAGTGACATCAGCCCCCTGTTCAGTCAGGGTTGAGATCATCACTACCGGCATAGGCCTGAGACGCATCAGGTTGCCGAGAAAGGTCACACCATCCATACGAGGCATTTCAACATCCAGCGTCAGGACATCCGGATTAAGTTCTTTGATTTTTTCGCGCGCTATATAAGGATCTGCAGCTGTACCGACCACCTTAATACCGGAAGCGGTATCAAGAATCTTTGTCAGTATCTGGCGAACCAGGGCCGAATCATCAATAATCAGTACTTTAATCATTTGCAGCGCATCTCACCCTGTCTTTAATCAAAAAAGTTCAATATCTGTTTGCACAGGTTGTTCAACAATTTCTTTGCGGTATCGCGTTTCACGTGTAAGCACAGTTGAGTTATGCATGGTTTTAAGTTTCTTGACCCTGACCTTGCCGCTCTTTGGAAAATAGATCACTTTTCTTGGATAAATATCGCCAACATCCTGGGCAAGCACTGGAATACCCTCAGTTTTTAAATAACTGCAAACAAAATCAATATTAGTTCTGCCGATATCAGTCTGGGCATCCATCATTCTGCCGCCACCGAAGATTTTTGCCTCCAACTGTTTTTTATGTCCCCCATGTTTGAGAATATCGTTAATCATGTGTTCCATCGCATAGTTGCCGAAACGGGTTGCGGTACTGGTAAAATCCGAGGCGCCGCCCCAGCCTTTACCTTCCGATAGCGGTAACATGAAGTGATTCATACCACCGATACCAAAAACCTTGTCCCGTATACAGGCCGAAACACAAGACCCAAGTACGGTGGTCACCAGTTCATTGTAGTTGGTAACATAATATTCTCCCGGCAGAATCTTAGCGGCTTGTATATCATGCTGCTTGTCCCAGTAACGGTTTATGTTTTCAAAACCTGGCAGACTGGGTTCAAGATCATGTCGAGCAAATCCAATCAATTACTTCACCTTCTTGTAAATCGTATTGCCAATTAGCTGAAAGCGGTCGCTGATTTTATAAAGAGACTCTGAATGTCCAATAAACAGATAGCCGCCGGGTTTAAGCGCATTCGCATATTTTTCAACGAGTTTTGTTTTTGTTTCCTTGTTGAAATAGATAATAACGTTACGGCAAAAAATGACATCCTGAGGTTCTACCCGCCAATCATCCATCAGATTTAATTTGCCAAAACTTATCATCTGGTTGAGAGCAGGCTTAACCTTGACCATGCCCTGCTGACTGCCCTTACCTCTATA
>JARRJW010000154.1:0-7544 GCA_037388785.1 Gammaproteobacteria bacterium | reverse complement strand
GAACTGCAGCAGCCTCTCAATTTCAGACAAAGGCAGTAGCCGCCCTGTTGGCGCATTCGGGTTCGGGAAAATTATGCCGCCATTATCAACCTGGTAATCATCAACATTAATTGAGAAATCTTCTGTCAGAGGAATCTGCTGATAATTTATTTCATAAAGGCCACAGTAAACCGGGTAAAAGCTGTATGTGATATCCGGAAAAAGCAATGGCTTATCATGCTTCAATAAGCCATGAAAGGTATGCGCAAGCACCTCATCTGAACCATTGCCAACGAAGACCTGATTGGGACTTAAATTATAGTGATCTGCGATTGCCTGTCGCAGTCTTTCCGAGCCCGGGTCAGGATACAGCCGCAATCCATCACCCAGCGCTTTCGAAATCGCCTCAATCGCCCGAGGGGATGGCCCATAAGGATTCTCGTTGGTATTGAGCTTGACCAGATTTTCCAGCCGAGGCTGTTCTCCCGGCACATAGGGGGTCAGCTCATGAACAATGCGACTCCAGTAACGACTCATTTAAGAAAGCGGTATTCCGCCGATCTCGCATGCGCCGTCAGGCCCTCTCCCCGCGCCAGTACGGAAGCAGTTTGACCCAGGGTTTGCGCTCCCTGCTCAGAAACCATGATAAGGCTTGAGCGTTTCTGGAAATCATAAACTCCCAACGGAGATGAAAAACGTGCGGTCCTGGAAGTTGGCAAAACATGGTTTGGGCCTGCACAGTAGTCACCCAAAGGCTCTGAGGTAAAGCGTCCCATGAAAATAGCACCTGCATGCTGAATTTTTTTGACATATTCCTGTGGACTTTCAACGGATAACTCAAGGTGTTCAGGCGCTATGTAATTCGAGATCTCGGCGGCCTCGTCAAGGTTTTTAACTTTGATCAGTGCTGCACGGTTTTTTAATGCCGTCGCAATGATAGCCGAGCGCTCCATTCCGTCCAGCAGGCGATCTATCGCTGCCTTGACCTCTTCGATAAATGTTGCATCGGGAGACAAAAGAATCGACTGGGCGTCTTCATCGTGTTCGGCCTGAGAAAACAGGTCCATGGCTACCCAGTCAGGATTGGTTTTACCGTCACAGATGACAAGAATTTCCGACGGACCGGCAACCATATCAATGCCCACCTGGCCAAAAACTGCACGCTTGGCAGTCGCAACGTAGATATTACCCGGCCCGACAATTTTATCCACGGAAGGGATCGTTTCTGTACCGTAGGCA
The DNA here is from genome assembly GCA_037388785.1 of Gammaproteobacteria bacterium. Classification (GTDB taxonomy): domain Bacteria; phylum Pseudomonadota; class Gammaproteobacteria; order Chromatiales; family Chromatiaceae; genus JABDQZ01. The sequence continues at coordinate 6,326 of JARRJW010000154.1, read as the reverse complement.
AGCGCGGCCACAGCCTGGGCGCCCCCAATACAAAAAACCCTGTCTACGCCAGCGATATGAGCCGCCGCCAGTACCAGTGCATTTTTTTCACCATCCGGCGTTGGCACCACCATGATAAGTTCTTCAACACCGGCAACCTTGGCCGGAATTGCATTCATTAAAACAGATGAAGGATAAGCTGCTTTTCCTCCCGGCACGTACAGGCCCACTTTATCCAGTGCTGTAATCTTCTGTCCCAGCATGGTGCCGTCATTTTCACTATATTCCCAGGACGACATTTTTTGACGCTCTGCATAAAGGCGAACCCGTTCAGCGGCATGCTCAAGCGCAGTTCTTTGCTGAATATCGATACTCGTGGCAGCGTGTTGCAACTCATCAGCTGATATCATCAGTTCTTTGACAGAGTCGACCTGCATTCGGTCGAAGCGGTTGGTATATTCAAGCAGGGCATTGTCGCCACGTTTACGGATATTGTGAATAATATCTTCAACCGTTTTATTGACATTGGCATCCGATACGGATTCCCAGGCAAGCAGATCGTCAAGCCTGGAGTAAAAACCAGCATCTGATGAATCAAGTTGTCTTATTTCTGCCATTGTTGTTAGCACCAAAGTTAAAAGTCTTATCAGGATTGATTGACAGTCTGTTCAAGAATATCGATCAGCATCTTGATGGTTGCATGTTTGGTTTTCCAGGATGCACGGTTGACTACCAAGCGTGAACTGATATCTGAAATGTGCTCAAGTGGCACCAGTCCATTGGCCTTGAGCGTGTTGCCGGACTCAACCAGATCAACAATCAGGTCTGACAATCCAACAATGGGTGCCAACTCCATGGAACCGTATAGCTTTATAATATCGACCTGCTGACCCTTGGAGGCAAAATGCTGTTTGGCGGACTTAACATACTTGGTTGCAATTCTCAGCCTGTCGCCTGCCAAAGAAGCACTCGGCTTACCTGCAACCATCATGCGGCATCGGGCAATATTCAAATCAAGTGGTTCATAGATGCCTTCTCCGCCATGTTCAATCAGCACATCTTTGCCGGCTACGCCTATGTCAGCAGCACCCCACTGAACATATGTCGGCACATCCGTCGCCCTGATAATAACCAGTTTAATCTGCTCGTGGTTGGTATCAAGTATCAACTTGCGGCTGGTTTCTGGATTATCAACCGCCTCAATTCCTGCACTGGCCAAAAGCGGCATTGTTTGATCAAAAATTCGCCCTTTTGAAAGTGCAATGGTAATGGGTACTTCAAAGTTCATGATGGTTTCCGAATACTTAGATCAGCCGGGCTGGCGTTTAATTACCGCACCAAGACCGGCAAACTTGTCTTCAATGTTCTGGTAGCCCCGGTCGATATGGTAGATACGATTAACTTCGGTAGCACCCTCGGCAACCAGTCCGGCCAAAACCAGGCTGGCCGATGCCCTTAAGTCTGTTGCCATTACCGGGGCTGCCGTTAATTTTTCGACACCCGTACAAATGGCGGTATTGCCCTCAAGCTTGATGTCAGCACCCATGCGCTGTAGCTCCAGCACATGCATGAAGCGGTTTTCAAAAACCGTTTCCGTAATCACGCCAACGCCTTCGGCAATACTGTTCATTGCGGTAAACTGGGCTTGCATGTCAGTTGGAAATGCCGGGTAAGGCGCGGTGTGAATATTGACCGCTTTTGGCCTGCGTCCCTGCATATCCAGGCTGACCCAGTCTTCGCCGGTTTCAATCACTGCGCCAGCTTCGCGTAACTTGGCAATCACCGAGTCCAGCAGTGACGGGTCAGTATCCCTGACCATCACCGAGCCTCTTGTCATCGCTGCAGCGACCAGAAAAGTGCCGGTTTCAATGCGATCCGGCAAAACAGAATACTCAGCGCCCTGAAGCGAATCCACACCTTGAACCGTTATTGTATCAGTACCAGCGCCGGAAATTTTTGCTCCCATGGCGATCAAAAAATTAGCCAGGTCAACCACTTCCGGTTCCCTGGCGGCATTCTCGATAATGGTTTGACCTTCAGCCAGGGTCGCTGCCATCAAGAGATTTTCAGTACCCGTTACAGTGACTATATCCATCACCAGACGCGCACCTTGCAAGCGCTTGCATTTTGCCCGTATGTAACCATTTTCGACCACAATATCGGCACCCATTGCCCGCAATCCGTCGATATGCAGGTTTACAGGCCTGGCACCGATAGCACAGCCACCTGGCAATGAAACATTGGCCTCACCAAAACGCGATAACAAGGGTCCAAGCACCAGGATTGAAGCACGCATTGTTCGAACCAGTTCATAAGGCGCGGTAAACTGGGAGACATCATCGGCGTTGATTTCAACCTGCATCTTTTCATTAAGCGTTAATTTCACGCCAAATCGGCCGAGCAATTCCATCGTGGTGGTAATATCGTGCAGATGTGGCACATTACCAATGACGGTGTCACCTTGGGCAAGCAGTGTCGAAGCCAGGATCGGCAGTGCCGCATTCTTGGCGCCGGAAATTCTTACATCTCCAGCCAGAGCACCACCACCAGTTATCAGCAATTTATCCATTTAAACGAGGGTAATTGAAAAAAATAGCGGCTAGTTTACCCGATAGTGACCTAAAAAGGGTAATCAGAAACGCGTCGTCAGGGTTGCAGCAAATGTTTAACGTTGCTCATTTCCGCCAAATCGATCATGGCTTCAGAAATACCCGTAAAACGAACCGTCCTGTTTTGCTTCTTCGCATCGGATAACAGCTGCAACAGCATAGCCAAACCGGCACTGTTGGAGCGCTCAATGTCCGAGAGATCAATCTCAATATCAGTATCCAGCGTCAGGGCATGAAACTGGCTCAACGCAGCAGTGACAGTCTTGAAATCAAGCCTGCCGGTGAGCTTGTAATGAGTTTTATCAACTTGTTCCAGGTGGGCCATGATCAGCTTTTACTGTTATTTTGCCTGAGTTGATTAATCAGACCGTCAAAACCACCTCGACGGATCTGACCTGCAAAAGACGTCCGGTAATTAGCTACCAGACTGACCCCATCGATAACAACGTCGAAAACTTTCCAATTACCATCAGTGTTGGCAAGGCGATAATCGATAGGGATACGTGGTCCGCCATCAGCCTCGGTGACTATAGTCTGCACTGTGGCCAGTTTACCCGGAGCACTTGAATCACTCACAGGTAGATATTCAATGGCCTGACCCGAATAGTTGAGAACTGCCACACTGTAGGTTCGAATCAGTAGCATGCGGAATTCACTCACGATAGTAGCTTGCTGGGATTCGCTGGCCCTTTTCCAGTAGCGGCCCATGGCAGACTGAGTCATTTTGGTAAAATCAAAATGCGGCAGGATCAGGTCGCTGACCAAAGTATCTGCCAATTTTGGATCCGCTTTGAGCGCAGCTTTATTTTCAGAAATTTTTTCCAAAACTGCATCAGCAGTTGAGCGGACCAGTTCAAGTGCCTGCTCGTTATCTCCTGCTAGGATATTTTGAAAACTCATCAACAGCATTACAGCCATGAAAATGCTATTGAAAACAATTTTCCGCATGGGTCTGTACATTATTATTCAGTTCCTTCCTGCAAAAGTATCATCCGGTATCTGGTCATATTTCTTCTCAATATTGAGAGTCGCAACGGCTTCGAAAGTTTCCTTGTCAAATTCGATTTTAGTCACCCGACCAACCTTTACCCCAGCCATAGTCACCGGAGCTTTAACCTTAATACCGCCAATGTTGTCAAAACGGGCCTGTACATTGTAGCCCTCCTGGTCGGTTATATTGCCGAGATTGCTAACCTGAAGCGCCATGAAAAACAGGGCAACAATACCGGCAGCAACAAATACTCCTACCATGATTTCCAGATGTCTCTGTTTAGTCATTTCTTATTCTCCAAACATGATGGCAGTCAATATAAAGTCCAGTCCGAGAATGGCAAATGCCGAATGCACAACCGTTCTTGTCGTTGCACGGCTCAAACCTTCCGAGGTAGGCGTTGAATCATAACCCTCAAACAATGCTATCCAGGTACAGACCACGCCAAAGACGATGCTTTTAATAATTCCGTTATAGATATCTTCATGCAAATCAATTTTCGTCTGCATCTGTGACCAGTAGGTTCCATCGTCCACGCCGAGCAACCCGACACCAACGAACCAGCCCCCCAGCACACCGAACATGCTGAACATTGCAGCCAACAGAGGCATGGAAATAATCCCTCCGAACAAACGTGGTGTCAGCACACGCCTGATCGGGTTTACCGCCATCATCTCGAGTCCCGACAACTGCTCTGTTGCCTTCATCAGACCAACCTCGGCTGTCAGTGCAGAGCCTGCCCGGCCGGCAAACAGCAGCGCTGTAACAACCGGGCCAAGTTCACGCACCAGGCTGGCTGCGACCATCACGCCCAGCGTCGCTTCGGCACCGAACTGAGAAAGCGTGTAATAGCCCTGCAAACCGAGAACCATTCCGACAAAGAAACCGGACAGGGAAATCAAGATCACAGAAAGCACACCGACATAAAACAACTGTTTAATCAACAGGGATGGACGGCGCAGAATTTCATCCATACCCATAACCATCTGGAAAAACAGCATGTGGCCTCGCCCCAGCTTCTGAACCGCAGACAATACATTGCCACCTAGATTGGCAAAAAAGTCAGTGATTGATTTCATCAGTCCAGCAAATCCTCGACAAGTTCCGGTGCCGGGTAGTGAAATGGTACCGGCCCGTCCGGCAGCCCCTCAATAAATTGTTTTGTCCATTTCATCGCAGAACTGTGCAATGCTTCAGGTTCACCATGGTCAACCACCTTACCATTAGAAATTACGAATACCATATCGGCAATTTCAAGGGTTTCCCTGACATCATGCGACACCATAATGCTGCTGATATGCGCAGCATCATTGAGGCTGCGAATAAGCTTCACCAATACGCCCATGGAAATCGGATCCTGTCCAGTAAAGGGCTCATCGTACATGATCATCATCGGGTCAAGGGCAATGGCACGCGCCAGCGCAACCCGCCTGGCCATTCCACCGGAAAGCTCGCTTGGCATAAGATCCCTGGCGCCACGCAGACCAACAGCCTCAAGCTTAAGTAAAACCAGGCGCCGCAACATGTTTTCAGAAAGGTCGGTATGTTCGCGTAACGGGTCGGCTACGTTTTCGAAAACGTTGATATCGGTAAGCAGTGCTCCGCTCTGAAACAGCATCCCCATTCGCATGCGAAGTTTATAAAGGTCACGGGTACCCAGCGCATGAATATTTTCTCCATCGACTTCGATGGTTCCCTGGTCAGGGCGTAACTGTCCACCTATCAATTTTAGCAGGGTAGTTTTACCAGTACCGGATGGTCCCATGATAGCTGTGACTTTTTGACGGGGGATATCCATATCAATACCGTCAAAAATCATCTTACTGCCCCGTTTAAAGTGCAGGTTACGGATTTTTACCAGTGGGATGTCATCATGTGAAGACAATACGAAATTCCAGTTTTTGATGATTCTTGTAAAGGGTTTTGATTTTGCTTGCGGCAGCTTGGGCAGTCAAGCTATACCCATCAACTCCAGCAAAATCCGTAAATCTTTAAGGTCCTGAGCAACTGGCGCGGCAACATCGTACAAAACCAGCACATCACTTTCAGCATCGAGGAAAGGAGCTATACCCTCAAAAGCCTGCTTGAGTTCACGTTTATCTTTGTATTTATCAATGACAACTGCATTGGTTTTAAATTCAATCTCATCAAGTCGCCCCCAACTACCGACACTGTCCAATGCCAGGTGACCGGCTACCAGCCAGTCGACCCCGGCCAACAGTTGATCCTGATTAACTTCGAGCGAGTCATCCACAAAAAAGCCGGCAAAATGTCTCTCAAACAATGAAATGACAAAATCAACACTGTCTTGATCTGGCATATGGGTAGTGATCCGCAGATAAACCCGAAATGCGTCATCGATATCCTCAAGCCACTCCTCCAGCAGTTCTGGATTGGTATTACGCCAGATTGCTTCCGGTAATACGACAGCGGTAAAGTCATTGGCGTAATAAGCCAATTTCCATTCCGCAGGAATGTCCGAAGGGTAATAATTCTCATCCCAATCCGGGTGAATAAAGCCTGAAGCGCTTATTAATACACGTGACATTGTGATAATCGAAGTTAAGGTCAATTCAAAAGTCGTTATAATCCCTGCAGTTTACAACAAACTTCCGTTAATTGATCATATGGCTAAAGTCATTGCGTTTAAACCTGTTAAAGCCGCCAAGAAGCATGCGGGCAATACGCTGTGCAAGCACAACCACCACAAGTGGGTTTTGATCAAGGATCGACGTTTTGACAATAAA